>JAZDKH010000457.1:0-6861 GCA_043803325.1 Methanobacteriota archaeon
TGTTGACTCAGCGGGAATATCGGGAATCCCGACCGAGGTTGCAAGTACCTATGCAGACCAGACCGGGATGACGATAGTGATGAGCGGAGCGACAGACATTGTCAGTGACGGGAACCGGGTGCTCCTCGTGGAGAATGGAAACCCTCTCATGGGAGCGATATCAGGAACCGGATGCATGGCGGCTTCAGTTACTGGTGTCTATGCAGCGGTGAACCGGGACCTGGTCATATCTTCTGCAGCAGCCCTTGCAGCATTCGGAATAGCAGGGGAATGGGCTGCGGTGAGAGCTCAGGGACCAGGTTCCTTCAAAGTTTCCCTCTTTGATTCTCTTGCTGCACTTACTCCGGAGCACCACGCCAGAGACGCAAAGATTCGGTCTGCATAAATGGCATACGATCTCTATGTGGTGACTGACGAGGAGCTATCACAGGGACTCACCCATGCCACGATTGCAGAACTCGCATCACTTGGTGGGGCTGATGTTATCCAGCTTCGGGATAAGAACCATACCGGCAGGGAACTCTATACCATCGCAAGAGAGATACGCGAGGTTACCACCAGGGCAAGTACTCTCTTTATTGTGAATGACCGGCTCGATATCGCGCTTGCATGCGGGGCTGACGGGGTGCATCTCGGTCAGGATGACCTCCCGCTTCAGGCGGCACGGAAGATTGCCCCCTCTCCTTTCATCATCGGGATCTCAGTAGGAACCGTAGAAGAGGCGATAGAGGCTGAGAAAGAAGGGGCTGATTATGTTGGTGTCGGACCGGTCTTCTCCACCGGATCCAAGAGTGATGCAGGTCCGGGTCTGGGACTCCTCCTCCTCAGCGAGATACGAAGTGTGGTATCAGTTCCGGTTATCGGAATCGGGGGGATACACCCGGGAAATGCAGGAGATGTCATCACCGCAGGAGCTGACGGGATAGCCGTTATCTCGGCGGTGGTGAGTCAACTTGACGTCATCCATGCAGCTCAGGAGCTCAGGCAGATAATCAGGCAGGAGAAGTCCCGCCTTTCCTGCGGGCAGAGGGATATCCAAAAAAGAGCCGTAAAAGATAATTCCGATTCCAATTATTCCTGAATGGAGGATGCCGGACCCTTCTCTGGGACATCTTCTGACCCCACGTCCTTCTCCCATTCTTCCCCTATCCAGGAGAGGATCAATTTTGCACCGGTTATGAGATCCTGTGCACGCCGGTCAGTGAGTTGTGCTATCTGTTCTGATTTCAGATCAGACTGCCAGACCAATGGAGAGATCTTTTCAAGATCAGATATCGCAGCGTTCACATCATCAGAGAGAAAACTCTTCGAAGCAGACTGCAGGTCAGCCATTCGTGAACCTTTCTCAGGCCGGATCCCGGTTTTCATAACGATAAGCCCTTCAAGGGCATATTCAACAGACCGGTGAGCATAACTGACCGCCCAGAGCAGAGAACCGGCATTCATTAACTCTTGTGCCAGAGAAAGTTCATGATCGGCGCGATTAAGCCATAATTCTGGTTTCATATCTGTTCCTATGATACGTGATCTTTGATAGTACTATTCGATCTGAAAGGGAAAAAGACCTTTGATTTGAACTGCAATGGCCCCTGTTAGAAATTAATCATGGAGGGAGGACTGATAATTCATCACGATTATCTCGCTTATCGCCCCTCGTTTATCTGCATCACTATTGATGAACCGTTTTGCCTGGACCCGATCAATCTGGTAGTTCTGATAGAGATCATCAAAGAAGTGATCAGTGGGATCCTCATTTTTGGGATCAGAGTTACTGAGCATCACCTTTGCCCCGATCTTATCCGATCTTTCAAAGAATTCAGAAAGCCTGACCTGGTCCTGATCGGTGAAACCCCCCAGGGAGTAGGAGGTAAAGAAAGAGGTATCATTCAAAGGCCGGTATGGGGGGTCCACATATACGAATGTTCTCGAATCAATATATTCACCACACCGGGTAAAATCTCCAAGCAGAATTGTGGTGTTTTCGAGAAGTGCTGATACTTTACGCAGGTTTGATTCATTTACAATACCCGGGTTCTTGTACTTTCCAAAGGGAACATTGAATTCTCCTTTTGAGTTGACTCTGAAGAGACCATTAAAGCAGGTCTTGTTCAGAAAAAGGAGCATCGCTGCCCGTTCAACCCAGCCATCTCCATAAACCGAGAAGTCAAATCCCGGGCGGGCAGCATTCATATCAGAACGGATCCGCAGGAACATCACTTTTCTCTCTGATTCATCGAGTGCATCATACAGCACCTGGTACTGACTCAGAAGAGCAATAAGAGCATCTACATCCTGCTTCACCACCTGGTAGGTAAGGATAAGCTCCTCGTTTGCGTCACAGATAACGGTCTCTTTCAGGGGAACCAACTGGGTGATAAAGAAAAATACCGCCCCTCCGCCGATAAAAGGCTCGACATACCGATCTATAACACCGGACCTGAACTCCTGAGGAAGGCGGGCATCAAACTCAGGGAGCAACTGACTTTTTCCCCCAGCCCATTTAAAAAAGGGTTTTGCATACTCATTCTCTTCATTACTCCGGCGTTTGCGCATGGAACGGATCAGGGTGTCACTGTCAGTTGTCATAATTATTCCATTAATATAAAAACCAGGGCCTTCTCAATCTCCTGTGTATTATGTGTGCCCCGTCTCTGTATGTAGTATATAGGGGTGGTATCAGATCATACCTCTATCGCTCTCTTCCCTGGTTGATGAGAGGACAACGGGCACAAGGTAGATCAATACATCACGACAAATGAGATGATCTGCCTATACACCTTCGGGAGGGATCCGCATAAACCGATATATCTGTATCCATGGACATTTTTACCAACCTCCCCGTGAAAATCCCTGGCTTGAAGAGATAGAGATAGAAGACTCAGCATATCCGTTCCATGACTGGAACGAGCGAATTACTGCAGAATGTTATTCTCCAAATGCCTCTTCCCGCATCCTTGGATCAGGCAAAGAGATCATAGACATCGTCAATAATTATTCCCGCATCAGTTTCAACTTTGGTCCGACTCTGCTCTCCTGGCTCGAGAAGCATAATTCAGAACTTTATGCACAGATACTCCAGGCTGACCGGGAGAGCATGAAACGGTTTTCAGGCCATGGCTCTGCTATCGCCCAGGTTTATAACCATATCATCATGCCTCTTGCTACCACCAGGGATAAACAGACAGAAGTAATCTGGGGTATCCGCGATTTTATCTTCAGGTTTAATCGCAGGCCGGAAGGGATGTGGCTCGCTGAGACTGCGGTAGATATTGAGACGCTTGATATCCTGGCAGAGCAGGGTATCCTCTTTACGATTCTTGACCCAACGCAGGCGAAACGGATCAAAGGTGACCACGGTGCCGGGTGGACAGATGTCGAGCAGGGAAGATTTAACATCGGTAAACCATACCGCTGCAGGCTGCCCTCAGGAAGAACCATCGCCATCTTCTTTTATGATCATAGTATTGCGAGTGAACTGGCATTTGGCTCACTCCTTAAGAATGGTGAAAATTTCGCAGACCGAATGATATCCACTTTCTCAGGACAGAGTGATACACCCCGGATCCTCAGTATTGCCACCGATGGAGAGACGTATGGCCACCACCACCGGTTTGCTGATATGGCACTTGCATATGCCCTTCATACCATTGAATCAAAGGAACTTGCAAAGATTACTATTTTTGCCGAATACCTTGAGAAACATCCCCCGACAGACGAAGTAGAAATTCACGAAAATTCATCATGGAGCTGTATCCACGGGGTCGAACGCTGGAGGAGTAACTGTGGATGTCGCACGTATCATGCCTGTCTGATATCAGATCCCCAGGCTTGTATATCCCCAAACACAAATGCAACCATGAATAACTCCCGGATGTGGAACCAGAAGTGGCGTCGCCCCCTTCGTGAAGCGATGAACCATCTGAATTTCAGTCTCACTGAACTATACTTAAAAGAAGCTTCGGAGTTCTTCTCTGATCCCTGGGTTGCCAGGGATGAATATATAAATATCATACTCGACCGGTCAGCAGAGAGTCTGGATTGGTTCCTCTCCCGGAATATCGACCGTGATTTAACTCCTGAAGAGATCGTGAAAGTTCTCAAATTGCTTGAGATTCAACGAAATGGTCTTTTAATGTTCACCAGTTGCGGGTGGTTCTTTGACGAGATATCAGGGATTGAGACCGTTCAGGTGATGATGTATGCATGTCGGGCGATACAACTGGTGCGAGAGGTATCAGGAGTTGATCTCGAGCCCGAATATATCGGAATGCTCAAGGGCGCCATTAGTAACATCGTAATATCAGGAACAGGGGCTGACATTTACGAGGCTTATGTCAGGACGGCGATGGTGGATATATCCCGGTTTGCATTCCATTATGCGATTACGTCTCTTATTGAGCAATATCCACAAGAGGTCACCATCTATACCTATGCAGTGCGCTCAATGGTGAATAAACAGGGAGAAGCCGGGTTTCTCAAACTCGTAACCGGCCATGCTGTCTTCCGGTCAAACCTTACCCATGAAGAGTCAGCCCTGACCTATGCTGCGATACATATCGGGGATCATAACTTTATGGGAGGGATTGGTGCACACACCACAGAAGAGGCGTTCATAACGATGCAGAATGAACTCTGGAAGGCATTTATAAAGAGTGATGTCCCAGGGATGGTCATCTGCCTCAACGAGCATTTCGAATTGCATTCATATTCTCTCTGGGACCTCTTCCGCGATGGGAGGCGAAAGGTTCTCTATTCTGTTCTTGATACTACTCTGGAGGATATAGAGTCGGAATACCGGCAGATATACCGGAGATACTTCTCACTCATCAGGGCCATGAAAGAGATGCATACCAATCCACCCGCGGCTCTCGAATTTCCGGTCCAGTACATCCTCAATCATGATATCAGGCAGAGTCTCGAATCAGAAGTGATAGATCTGGTGCATCTGAAGATATCAGTCGATGAACTGGTGCATGGGCATTATACTCCGGATACCAAGACCCTGAGTTATATCGCGGGCGGCAGCATCGCATGGCAACTCCAGAAGATCGCCCTTGATCCAGAAGATATTGAACTGATCAGGAATTTAAATGCCGTTTTCCCTGTGATTAAGCCCCTGTCTCTGACCCTTGACCTCCTTGAGAGTCAGGATCAATACTTCCGGATAAGGAGGACCCTCTCTCATCGGATGCAAGAGGATGCAGCCGGGGGGGATACGGATGCTATGGAGTGGATATCAGAGTTTGAGAACCTTGGGGTCAATCTGGAATTTCTCAATCCGAAGACCACCTCAAGGTGAAGAACCAGGGTTGTAATAGCCACGGAACGAAGAGCTCTGGAAGCATTTTCCAGGAGCAGATGGTCACGGATAGGTATTTCGATGTAATTGATCTGGATCTCATCTCGATATCCCAATCTGATCTGGAAATATTGATGCTCTCATTGTATCCCCCATGCCAGGTTCAAATACCTGAAAAAACAACATGGAGATGATCATCCCGTCAGTTGGAGAAAGAATGAGAATCATCGGATTATTGATCTGCCTGTGTATCGCCATAGTGCTGGTCTGCGGATGCAGCGGCCCCACGCAGGATGAAGATTATAAGGTATTACTAGAGAACGTTTCCAGTGATTTCCAGGGTCAGAAGGAGGTGATTGTAAAACCCTACCAAGGTCTCTCCGCTGATGAATTGCGCAGGTATAAATCTGCTGCATTATCTGCGCAGGCTGCAGCAGAATCGATGACACTCTCTGATAAGTATAGTAAATCCCGTGGAATATTAGTGCAGGGAATGAACGCCACGATCACCGCCATTGATACTCTTGAGCAGGCCAGAAAACTTTCAGGATCTGATGAAAAGATACCGACTGAATCAGTAAATTTGTACTTCATCACTAGCCAGAACAAAATTAATGACGCCTGTGACCTTATCGGGTTACCGAGAGAGAAGACCTTCTGACGGATTTATGGAATGCCCTCCCGATCAGAAATGATCCATATGTCTGTCTTTCGGAGTCAGGGGGACAGGTAATTCAGACCGTCTTCTTTTTTTTGCCGCGTGAGTATAAATGGTGCAACTATTAATTTATTTTGCATATTTTATATTTCATTTTCTGACTTAATATCAAAAAAACCGGCGAATCTGTGGGTTCATACATAATGTAAGGGTCACTTAACAGCGGATTTTTTAGAGAAGACTTAAAAGCAGACTGTTACAACATAGTCATATGGAGAAATTCGTTTCATTCATCATCCTCCTGGTTGCAGCAGCCCTGCTTGCTCCAGGGTGTATGGCAGAGTCCACCACCGTAGAAAGTGCAAATGTTATGAGCGTTGATGGTCCTTCTCAAACGAGCGGAGTACTCACCGCTGTAAATGGTACAGGGTCAGTCGGTTTCGGTGTACTTGTAGCAGATGAGTCCACCTTAACCGGAGATGCAAATGTCATCAACGATATTGGTACTCAAGAACCCGAAGTTCTCGATGTTACTAACGCTACCGAGAATAACGAAGAGATTGCGGTAACAAATGCAACTCCGGTTGAAGGATTAAATACCACCGAGGTTGCCCCGGTATCCATGGCAAATGCAACCATGACTGCTGATATGAGCATAACCAACCTCACTGCAAAACTCGATGATACTATCCTCATCTCCCTCAAGGAGAACCCAACTACCGGATATTCATGGAATGTCACAAACTCCAGTGGTCTTGAGATCGTCAGTGATGAGTACGTCATGGATACGGCTGCAGAAGGGATGGTTGGTGTCGGCGGCGTCCATGATTGGATGGTTAAGGCTGTTGAAACAGGAAACCAGACATTCTCTGCAGTATATAAGCATTCATGGGAGCCGGCAACC
>JAZDKH010000458.1:0-5346 GCA_043803325.1 Methanobacteriota archaeon
ATTTAATTTATTTCTTTTTTTCAGATTTACCATACTATTGCTGACGAAAGTCTCTTTGGTGCGAATGATCAGATGCAGTGAGGAATTTATATCTCAAACATTCTCACCGGACTCCTGGCTTATCCATTTCTCGGATATCTGAATAGCAGGTTCAACACCAAATAGCAATAAGATATCAAATACCATATGTATCTGTATAAATAATTATTCACGGTAAATTCGGTCTTTATTTCTTGATTGTTCGTTCGTATATCATCATCAATTAAGGATTTTTATGAAAAAAATTCGAGAAGTCGCTGAGCTTTCAGTTGCTCATCTCATAAACGATATTTATGCTCCCGTACTTATGGCTATCCAGCCAATTCTCATCGCAACTCTGGGATACAGTTACTTTGAGGCGGCCCTTCTTCCAGCTATGCACAGCATCATCTCATCACTGCTCCAACCTGCATTTGGGTATCTGGCAGACCGGAGAGGTCTGAAGATCAGTGTCAGTATTTCCATTCTCCTCTCTGGTTGTGGAATTGCTGCATTAGGATTTCTTCAGGATCGATTCATGTTGATGATCCTTTGTGTAGCATTATCAGCAGCTGGTCATGCAAGTTTTCATCCGGGAGCACTCTGTAAAGTCAGCGCTATCTCTTCTTCAGGAGATAGGGGTAGGCTGACATCGCTCTTTGTTGTCGGGGGAAACCTGGGATTTGCCCTCGGTCCTATCCTTGCCGGTATAGTCCTTGCTACAGGTGGATTTCCGTCACTCTCCTGGCTTATTATCCCGGCAATTGCAGGTGCTCTAATCATTCATATCAGAAAAGAACCCGAGGAGTGTGTGACTGTTCACACACCAAAGATATCGGGAGATGAAAGTTGGAGACCAGTAATTCTTCTCTTTGCCGGATCCTCTCTCCGATCCTGGGTCACCTTCGGAGCCATGACATTTCTTCCAACCTTCCTTGTTTTAGAAGGATATTCCCTTCTGACCGCAACAACCATGGTTACTATCATGCTTCTTAGCGGAGTTGCAGGTCAGATTAGTGGCGGAATATTATCTGACAGAGTAGGAAGAAAAAATGTTGTTGTAATCACTACATTTGCCGCTGTTCCTGCCTTTGCCGCAATTTTAGTTACTACCGGTGCATGGCTGATGATCTCCCTCATGGCCTTTGGATTCTTCCTCTGGTCATCATTTGCGGTTACCATAGCCATGTCACATGAATTGATGCCATCCCAGATTGGACTGATATCAGGTCTGTTCTTAGGAGTAGCTATGGGAGCAGGAGGTATCGGTGTATCTATTTCTGGAATTATTGCTGATCATGCAGGATTACCTGCAACACTTGCCATCTTCCCAATTATTACGTTAATCGCTGCAGGGATATTCCTCCTGGTTAAAACTCCTCAAAGAATAATATAATCGTAATAAACACCTTTATGCCCTAAGAAATCCCAGGTTACTTATCAGTAGAAGCGAGATAGGTATAGGAGTAATAGTATGAAATCTACAGATTCAGAATTTCTTAAAGAGTGTACACCGGAGTTAATCAGTAAAAATTCTGATCCTGAAAGAATTACCCGGTTGCTCTCCATTATTGAAGACCTGCAAAATGAAGTAAAACGTATGAAGAGGACGCAGGGACTTGATCTGGTAAAAGGAAAGAGACAGAAACCAATGAATTACATTCCTGGCAAAGATAAAATCTGATAAAAAACCCAATCAATAGGAATAATTCCCGAGATATCTCTCACTTTTTTACCTAATAATATTCTATCGCTCATCAGTGATCAGAACCAATACCTCATGGGGTACGCAAACAATACGTATGGGGTACAAGGAGATTCATTCATCATCACGGAGATCAAGTATGATAGTACTTCACGCACTCTATAACCCAAGGAACCCGTTAGAACTTATTCTGTTTGGAGAAAATTGCACCCCCGAAAATTCAGAAAGGGTTTCTCAAGTAAATACAGAATGCAATATTCCTCATCCATTCGCCACTGATACAACAGATATTAAAACTCTGATACAACCCTTTTTTTCTGAACCATTGCTACCTGATACCTCATTAAATCTTGAATTTCCTTCAGATGGAACATCCCTGATCGGATCTCCAGAACGGTCTATTATTCTTGGCAAAAAACCCGTGATTCCTCATCAATGGACGTTATGTGAGGTACCGATTATTACCTCATATATCGACCTCCTCCTCTATCTTCCAAGAATTGCGACCTCTGATGACCCGGAATATATATCCGGAGGTTCGATCCGATTTTGGAGCGTTGCAGCTGACCTTGCAGCTGAGATAGTCAGACGAGGAAGATATCTTCCGGGTACTGGTATATACCGAAATGGAGGGATATGTACCAGATGGAAACTGATCCCCTCGTCATATGATCTAACAAGGATAGATCTGCTTGTCAAAGCAATGCCACATAATCAACGTCATTTTTTTGAAAATAAATCCCCTGACGATCAGAGATGGAGTAGAAGATCGGTAGTAATTCTCTTTCTTGAATCAATGATAATGCGTATCATAACAAGATCTGAGCAATCTGACCCATCAGATCCGGGAATCTTTTTCACTCCGATTGAACGACTGAAAAGTGCTCAGGAATTAACAGCTCTTTATTATCTGCAGGGATATGAGCGGCATAAGATGCCGGTATCGCATCCACAACTGACCAATGGGTGGAAGAGAAAATTTGATACCTGGGTCACGCTTCCTGTGGGATCTGTTCCTGATGATCTCCCCTGGACCTTCTCTGCACAGGTGGAAGAAGTAGGGGGAAAAAAGGAAAGAGAAGATCTGAATGAAGTTAAACAAAAATGGCAGATCTTCTTCTATGTCCAATCTCCTGATGTATCAGGGCATCCAATACCAGTCAGACTCTGGGAAGAAGAAACAGATCTCTCCAATCTAGAGCTCCCAGAAATATCAGAACTTGAACGATTACTCCAGTCCGGAACTGAAATTATTATAAAAACAGCACCTTATCTGAATTGTTCCTTTGTAAGCAGGTTTCAACCGATTATCAAAATTGAGGAAGAGGATCTTATCCGGTTCCTTACCTACGATGCTCCAAATATTATCAATAATGGGCTGAATATCATCTTCCCCACCTGGTGGGGATGCCAGGTTCAACCGATAAAAATTCAACTTTCTGTACGACATATGGAGGAAAATCAGAAATCATCTACAGTTGGACTCCATACTCTCCTAAACTATGATTACCGGGCATCAATAGGCGATGATATTGTCGATCCTGCCGAATTTCGCAAAATGGTCGAACAGAAGACCTCTATGGTCAGAATTGGAAAGCGGTGGGTACGGATAGATCATGATCATCTGAATCAAATCATAACAAAAACTGAAAAGCGATTCAAACGTCATTCTTTATCAATAGCAGACTTTCTTAGACTGTATGCAAGAGGAGAAAGTCAGGATGAAGATTTGAAAGTTCTTGCAGGAGATTCCTGGATGACAAATCTTATCGCATTCATCAGGAATGGATGGCAACAGGCATCAGTAAAGATTCCTGCCTCCTTTTGTGGAACCCTTCGTCCTTATCAGGAGACTGGTCTTGCTTTTCTTATCACCTGCAGATCAATCGGATTTGGTTCATGCCTGGCAGACGATATGGGGCTTGGAAAAACCCCTCAAACTATCGCATATCTCCTGGCAGCGAAGGAGGAAGGTTCGCTCTCCGGGCCGTCACTTCTGATATGTCCAACATCAATCATCGGAAACTGGGAACGTGAACTAACCAGGTTCTCTCCAGGATTATCATTTTCTGTTCATCATGGATCTGGACGAATGAAAGATGAACGATTTTTTGAAACAGCCAAAGCAGCAGATCTTATCATCACGTCATATGCTCTCGTCCACCGGGATCTCCATATACTCTCACAAATATCATGGTCTACCCTCATCCTGGACGAAGTTCAGAATATAAAAAATGCACAGACAAAACAATTCCAGGCAGTTAGAAATCTCTCTGCTCAGCACCAAATCGCTCTTACCGGGACCCCTGTTGAGAATCATCTATCAGAACTCTGGGCAATTATGGAAATATTGAATCCCGGATTCCTTGGATCCCTCACCTCATTTCAAAAAATATATGCAAACCCCATTGAGAAAGGCAATGCTGAGGAGAAGGCAATTGAACTTCGAAGATTGATCCGCCCTTTCCTACTCAGGAGGGTGAAGACCGATACAACGGTTATCAATGATCTCCCAGAAAAGATGGAGATGAAGGTATACTGTCCTCTCACCCATGAACAAGCGGCTCTTTATCAGGCAACACTGAATGACCTAGCAGCAGAACTAAGAACTGTTTTCGGAATCGCCAGGCGTGGACGAGTTTTGGCAGCATTGACACGGCTCAAACAGATATGTAATCACCCGGCCCAGATAACTAAATCGACCTCATGTGAACCAGAGCGATCAGGAAAAGTGAAACGACTCATTGAGATGCTAGAAGAAGTGAGAGAGGAAGGGGATGCTGCAATCATCTTTACCCAGTATGCAACATTTGCTCAGGTTCTTGCCAAACAGATTCAGACCGATCTCATGAGGGAGGTACTTCTGTTGACCGGATCAACCCCACGTATGAAACGGGAAGAGATGATATCACGATTTATGAGATCAGACGGACCTCAGTTCTTCGTAATCTCTCTACGAGCGGGTGGAACCGGACTGAACCTGATGAGGGCAACTCATGTATTTCATATCGACCGATGGTGGAATCCGGCGGTAGAAGACCAGGCTACCGATAGAGCATATCGTATCGGACAGATGAGGAAAGTTCAAGTGCATCTGCTTATTGCTGCCGGGACACTGGAAGAGCAGATTGATCAGATGATAGATCGAAAACGGTCTGTTGCTGATCAGGTGATATCTGCAGGAGAAGAATGGCTGACTGAACTTCCAACTGGAGAACTCATGGATCTGCTTCGACTTCGTGAACAGGTATTCGGGGATGATATCTGATGAAAAGAAGAGATATTTCGAGATCGGAACTAGATGATGCAACCAGACAGCAACTCCTTGGAGAAGAATGGTGGACCTCTGTTTTTTTGAACATGATGAGGCCAGGGCATGACACGACACAACTTATTAAAGGGCGTCGTCTTGCAGAGCGAGGACAGGTAATAATAAGAGGCATGAATTCCGGATCTGTGGAGGCAATAGTGCTCGAAGCACTAGGGGGGTCGCGAAAAGTTTCTCTCTGGATAAACGATCTTGGAGAAGATTGGCAAGTTGTATTCCGAATTTTTGCCGACCATCAGTCGCTTTTCACCCGTCTTTTTGCTGGAGAATATCCTGAAGAACTTGATATTATCCT
>JAZDKH010000459.1:0-5866 GCA_043803325.1 Methanobacteriota archaeon
GCTATAAAAAGGCAGTCGTTGCAGTAGCTCGTAAGATTTTACGAATTGTCTGGCACCTTTTAGTCAATGATGAGATGTATGTTGATACTATACCCCGAGTGAAAAAGATCCAGATTCCGAAATTACCAGAAAAAATTGAAAAGATTGGAATAGCCAAGATTCTCCAGCTTCTGTCCAGAGGAGCTGAGTTAATTGTTCAAGAGGATGGTAAGGAAATTATGCGAATTAATGGTTCGAATCAACTTACTTAATGTTGATTTTCATGGGAACAGACTAGCAAAAAGACTTCAATCGGCGTTAGAACATTCATTCTATGCGAAACTGCTTGCGGTAAGAAAAGTCACTCAAACCAGAGGAAAACGAACACCGGGAATTGATGGTGAGCTTCTGCTTACACCCACAGAAAAAATGCGAGCTGCTTTACAATTAGGGAAAAAGGAATACCATGCCAAACCACTCAAACGCATATTTATTCCCAAACCTGGTAAGATCACCAAACGCCCACTATCTATCCCAACGATATTCGACCGAGCCACCCAGGCATTGTACGCCATTTGTCTTCAACCATTTGCGGAAACACTCGTTGATGACCGCTCATTTGGATTCCGAATATTCAGAAGAGCCCAAGACGCATGTGAATACGCTTTTTGTTGTTTAAACAAATCGAGTTCAGCGGAATGGATACTCGAAGGAGAACAAGCGTAGTTGCGCTGAAATGAACACAAAGTAAATAAAATCCTAAAAATAAAATGAAATATGGAAATCAATCCAATTTTTAAGATTTTTGAATCGGTTCCCAGGCAGGGGGCGGGGGATGATGAGCACACGGAAAAGGCATTTTCACTCATTGTAAAACCACCTGAAGGAGGTGGTGAGATTCTTGATGTTGGTTGCGGGAAAGGTGTACAGACGATGGCCCTTGCTCGCCTGTGTCCGTCCTGCAGGATAATTGCGACAGATATACACCAGCCTTTCCTCGATGCGGTGGATGAAAAAATTGCAGCCGAAGGTTTTTCCGGGAGAATCAAAACGGTTTGTGCATCAATGGACGATCTTCCCTTTGGAGATGAGTCTTTTGACATTATATGGGCTGAAGGATGTTCATCCATCATCGGCATCGAAAATGCCGTCATGTACTGGAAAAAACTCCTGAAACAGGGCGGATACATAATGATCTCGGATATATTTTGGTTTTCGGAGACCCCCTCTGATGAGGTACGGGAATTCTTTGCCGAATTCCATCCTGCAATGATGATCGAAGAAAAAGGATTTGAGATCATCCGGAATGCCGGGTTTGAGCTGGTTGGATCCTTCAGGCTCCCTTCACAAGTATGGGAAGATAGTTTCTACGGTAAATTAAGGGAGAAGTTTGGGGGACTCGAAGAGGAATATGCAGATGATGAGGGCGCTCTGATGGTAATTGAGGGGTTGAAAAGGCAGACAAAAATCTTTGAGAAATACTCGGATGAGTTTGGGAATACATATAATGTAATGAGAAAACCAATGTGAAGATTATTGGATTAAGTACTTCTCATTTTCTTCACGTTTAATATACATAGAATACGCAACAATTTCCAATGATTTACACAGTTTTTCCGTGGAGGTCGATCTCTGGAAGCAGCTGGCCGGAGGAGGATTCTTCCTAATCAGGGGATGATCTCTCACCACACCCGTAACACTCCCACGAAAATGGATTGACCATATCCCCGCGACCCGGCAGGTGTGACAATTTTTCTGCTGTTCCAGCCACTCGTCCGGATCCTGATTACGAAGCAGACTGGTACTCTCAACCAGTTCTATCGGGTATGTTTTGAGATACCGGGAGTCCAGGGAGGGCCGAAGCTGGTAGAGAAACTCCTGAAACTCCCCGCAATGGTTCAGGTTCTTCTCTAATATAGAGGCCTGGATCTTACACTTCCATTTGGAGACCCGCTTCTGGTTTGTGTTTACAGAACCGCACCCCTTACCTTCCGGTTCGGTACCATGTGGTCAGTGAACAGTTCACTCTACACTTCCCGATATCAACCGAAAAAATCCATCCGAAACAATGGGCAGGAAAAGAAAAAGATGCGGTCATTAGATGTCAGAAGGGAATAGAATACGATCACCCTTCTGGTGCACCAGGGGACGGATCAGTCTTGCCCTGGTTCAGCAATGAGATGAAATCCTCCTCACGGATCTGGAACTCCCCTCCGAACCGATAGGCCACCTATGAGAAATGTAAGGTTCTTATACGTATTTGGAATCTTTACACGCAGAAATAATATTTCCCCAGGCAGGTTTAGTGGAATTAGTCTGTATTATCACTCGAATTGAGGATACTAAAACTGCAAATACGGTATTTCAATATGCAAATGAATTTTTCTCAATACTTGAAGAATCGGTAATATTTGATAGGACCCTTACAATAGCACGAAGAACCGGATGTTCAGGTTTGATACATACATGGCTCGCCTCAGGGAGTCTACAGGCCTGCCCTCTGTATACAGATGATGCACAGATGTATATCTTCGCAGGACAAGTGGGGATTCATTCGTTATTAATACGGGAATCATCAATAGAATCTCTTTGTTTTATCAGTTAGTTCTGTTTTGCTTATTTATATGTAAATTAGTTTGGTCGCAGGAAGATAAATTAAAATAACATATCTCTACAACGACAGTATCAGGATAGAGAGAGGTGATATTCCAATCATCAGAAGAACGGATAAGATATGATATCAGGCGAGAGCGATCAGATTGCTTTCGCACCTGATTAATACTTCTCCCATAATGGTAAACGATGTAAAAAAGGGGAAAATTAATTAATGACACTATATCCATTTAACAATGTTTCATCCCTCTCACAAATCTCAACCGACCTAACTGGGTATGAACAGCAGGTAATCCGGCCTGGTGAAATTTTAAAAGTTCTCCTCGTAGATCCTGAACCTCAATTTGCCCACCTCTCCCAGGTTAATCTTGAACGCAGCGGCAATATATCAATCCGGATTGCAGCGACCGGACAGGAAGCTCTCAATCGTACTCAGGGTGAGTCATTCGATGCCGTGGTATCAGATTATGATATGCCTGACATGAATGGGATAGATCTCCATCGTGCTCTGCAACAGAATGAAATTAAAATTCCGTTCATCCTTTTTACGGTACCCGGTGATGGAAAAGCTCTCCTTGAAGCGATTCGTGAGCACGCTGACATTTACCTCAATCGTGATGCTCCTCCTGACAAAGTCTATGTAGATCTCTCTCAAAAAATCAGACAAGCGGTCGAACTCTATAGGATACGGAATCGGCTTGAACTCTATTCAAAGCATCTGGAGGAACTTGTTGAGCAACGAACCCGAGAATTACGGGAGGTTCAAAGATTTGCGGTAATTGGGGAACTGGCCACAATGGTTGGCCATGATATGCGAAATCCCCTTCAGGTTATCACAAACATGCATTATCTCCTTGGCAGGAAGGTCTCCTCTATGCCCATTGAAGAGGCGGAGATACTGAAGAAACATGGGATCCCTGATCTCTTTGCAAGAATTGGAAATGAGACTCAGTATCTGAATAAGATCGTATCAGATCTCCAGGATTATGCCCGTGAAGTGAATCTGAAAACGGTACGGGTAGACCCTGGAAAATTTCTCGACGATCTTCTCGGCTCAATACCACTTCCTGATCAGGTAAAGGTGGTTAAGCGATTTGAACCTGGAATAGAGATTCCGGTAGATCCGGTTCTCCTCAGGCGGGTAATGGAGAATCTTATTATAAATGCGATACAGGCGATGGAACATGGGGGAGTACTTACTCTCATAACCAAAGAAGTAAATGGCCTTATTAGCATGACCGTCTCAGATACTGGTACAGGGATTGCAGAAGCTGCTCAGTCCAGGATATTTGAGCCCCTCTTTACCACTAAGTCTAAAGGAACAGGATTTGGGCTTCCAGTATCGAAACGACTGGTTGAGGCTCATGGGGGAAGTATTGTACTCAAACAAACATCACCCACAGGTTCATCCTTTGAAGTAACTCTCCCGGGATAATGGATTCGTCTGCTTGAATAGGAGGAATAATATGAAACGGATTCTTGTCGTAGATGATGATATCGGCATTCTTGATAGTACGAAACAGATTCTTGAGATTGATGGGTATGATGTTGAAATCGCTATAACAGGGGGGGAAGGACTTCAAAAGATCGAACATTCTTTCTTTAATCTGGCCTTATTTGACATAAAACTCCCAGATATGGATGGGACAGAACTTCTTGAGCATGCTCATAAACTCAGGCCTGGTATGAAAAAGATTATGGTCACCGGGTATGCAAGTCTTGAAAACTCTGTCGTATCATTAAATGCCGGTGCTGATGCGTATATTCTTAAACCAGTGGATCCGGAGATGCTCCTAGCCAAGGTGAAGGAGAAACTTGATGAACAGGATCGGGAATCTGCTCTTGATGGGGAGCGGGTAGCAGAGTTTCTGGAAGAGAAATTACTCAACATCCGGAAATAGGGGTAATCCTGAATCAGAATGAACTGGATACGAATGAGAATATTCCTTTGTTCTTTTCTTTGAATCAAAACAAAATATATCTGGGTTGCCCCGACTAATCCTCCTTATGGATAGATCTAGCATAAACAACGGTAAACCGTTCTAACTTGACTAGTGGCGACCCTAATTGAGGTATGACCCGGTGTTATAGGGGTCATCAGGTTATTGTGTTCATTACTCAATTAGGTGATGGGATGTGTCAGATTAGAAATTAAGGGAGTTTTTATTTCCTGTTGGATATCTCCTCCCTGAGTACCCGGGGTATTCTTATAAAATTCGGTCTGATTCTCATTGATTGTACGTGAATGATTCAGTCCTGGGGTAGTTACTCCCTTTTCATCCGTTGACAGGCATCCGGTGATAAGGATAACTCCCAAAAAAATGAGGATGAGCGAACATATACGCATACAGGGACATTGGGTTTGAGTTGGAAATACGTTTGGAGGTGCAAAAGGAAGAAACAAGTTAAAACGGTAATGGGACTTTCAGAACCGTAAAGTACGACAGGAGCATCAGGATGATGGGGACAAAGAGAAATACTACAACCAGTGCTCTGATGATCTTATTCCTCGTTTTGTGATAGGCATATATTGTAATAACAAGGCAGATCGCAGATATTCCCATCTTTTCCATAATGAGAGGTGTTGCCAGCGCTGGTTGAATGATTCCGATAAGGTATCTGACCAGAGGAGGCAGGCCTATATTTCCAAAAATAGTTGCGATCAGACCCTTAATAAGATCGAGAATGAGGAGAGTCTTGTTAGTGGCACTCACATTCAGATCTTTCCCATCATAAGCGATATATTTACCTGTGAAAAGATCGGGTGCAGGAGAAGATTGAATGTATCACCTGGTTACTCCATCATATTTGATGAGACAGAACTCACCTTTGTATCAACCTCTGGTTCCCGTGATCCAGAGATGATCAGATCGTAATTAGTCTTTGTTGTGGGGAGTATCATATGTTCGGATACGGTCTCACTCTTACCCTTTTCGACTTCTCCGACATTGAAGTTCTTGTTAGTGAAACGATACTCGGGAAGATCTTTTGGTGTAGAGAGTATAGTCAGAAGATTGACCTTATATGCATTATTCTGTCCGATATTTGCAACCGTAATTGAGACATCATAGGTGATATTCCCGGTTATGGGATCTTCGGAAATTTTTGTGAGGGTATTGGTTATTTTCAGTTCTGGATCTGCGTATTTAGAGCACCCTGCAACGGCAAGAAATCCTGCCAAAAGAAGACACATGATGATGAGAGTCGTATTATTTTTCATCGTTATTCCTTCCCAAGTTTACTTATTTTCATCTCAGCATCACTCAGGCGTTCT
>JAZDKH010000460.1:0-3386 GCA_043803325.1 Methanobacteriota archaeon
CTATCCATCCGGTATACCCCCCTGCAATATTATAGATATCATGAATCCCGAATCGTTTCAGGATACTACAGGCTATCCCTGATCTGACCCCGGTCCCGCAGATTACCGCAATTGGTCTGGAAGTATCAAGTTCATTAAACCGTGTTCTCACGTCTGGCCAGGTAATGTTCACCGATCCCGGAATATGATACCCGGTATACTCTGATGAGGTCCGGACGTCGAGTATCAGGGGTCCGGGTGTATCTTTTCGCAGAGTAACTAACTCATGAACCGAGATTATTCTGACATGGTCTGATGCATACCCGGCAAACGCCCAGCCCTGAAGGCCCTCATCGAGGTACCCGGTAACTCCATCAATACCCACTCTTCGCATCATCAGGGTTGCATCGAGGGCCTGCTCTGGATTATGAACTACCAGGATCTGACTCCGGTCAGGGGGTAATATCCACCCGGCAAACGTAGAGAAGTTCACTTCTGCGTCCACATTCCAGCTGCCAGGAATATGGAATCCTCCAAATGCATCATATCTGCGTATATCTACCACGTCTGTGGCCTTTTCGTCCAGAATCTCTTTGATCCGCCTGGAGCTGAGAGGTTCTGGCACCAGCAACTCAGAGAGGAGTGTTGGTCCTTTCCGGTTTATCTCTGAACATCTGCTGAAGTGGTCAGGTACCGGAGGCATATCAGAGGTCAGGGATTGTATGAACTCATCACGGTCTGACATTGAAGCAGCCTGGTTAAACTCACGTTCGTACCCGATGGTGCTCCACTTTTTGGCTGAAAGATGTTTGCCACACAGGGATCCTGCTCCATGCGCCGGGTACACTTCACAGTAGTCGGGAAGGGTGAAAATCCGTTCATGCAGGCTCGAATACAGGGCAGAAGCCAGTTCATGAGATCTTTCCGGAAAAAGATCTGGTCTTCCGACATCACCGACAAACAGGGTGTCGCCACAAAAGACGGCTACCGGTCGATCCCCTCGGCTCTGGTGCGTGAGTACATAGGAGACATGCTCTGGGGTGTGTCCTGGTGTTTCCATCACCTCGATCCTGAGATCCTCCAGACTGATGATAGAGCCCTCACTGACCGGGATATGAGGAAAAAGACAGTCTGCTTGTTTAGGCATATATATCGGGGCACCAGTTCTGTCAGCTAGATCCCGGTGACCGGATACGAAGTCTGCATGAAGATGAGTCTCAAGGATCCCGGCAATCAGCATCCCCTCTTCTTTGGCAGCGATAATATACCGGTCAGTATCCCGGGCCGGATCTACGATAAGACAAGAGCCAACTCCACCGATAAGATATGAACTATGAGCGATTCCGGGAATGAAGAATTGTCTGATGATCATGGGTCTCCTCTTGTACCAGAAGGGAGACCTGAGAATATTTGAATTTCGGTGGTTCTCCCACTGATTGTCTCGGCTGGTCTTGCTCTTTTTCTGATCTCAAGACAATCAGAAGCTGATATCCCATAGAGGAGGCATACTTTCATATCCAGATCTTCCTGTGCTGCAGTAATCTGCCGGAGAAGCCGCTCTCTGTCATGCCAGGCTCGTGATGATTGTTGTTGTCTGGTGAGAATAGCGAGACGGTATACAATCCTTTCAATTGCCGCATGCGCAATACAATCTTCTTCACAATAATGATCGATGGTTCGGATGGGAAGACACCGTATCCAGTTCATGATGTCTGCATCGTCATTTCCCATCCTTCTGAACGAGACCTCAGCGTACCATCTGATGAGTGAGGAGTGCAGCAGGCCGATCAAGTACTGATCTCTTCCTGGTATTATCGATGTAGCATCAGGATGAGCAGCATTACCCTGATAGACGGTGACAGTTCCAGCAGAGTAGAATATTGATGTCCAGCCATAAGGTGAACCGATATCTCCCCTTCCACTATCACCAGGGTATACCTCGTCAAACAGGTACCCTGTAAGAGGCATTATATCACTATAGAGATCTTTCAGGAGTTTTTCTTCCCATGGATCATCAAGACGCCATCCATCATCTTCAGGCAGGTCTCCGGGGTGGACTGAATAATTCCTGGGGTGACTCCGGTCATCTCCCGTATGCAGTCTGATAACGTTGAGAAGAGGCTCCTCTCCAATCCAATGAACTATCGCTGATAATTCCTTCTGATTAATTCTCCCTGCTGACTCATCTTCGAGAACAATGCTGGCTGGCAATGCACATCGCATCCACCTTCTGAATCCAAGGAATGGTGCTTCTGAAAGCCAGCAGGAAGGGGTTAGGATAATTGCTGCACCTTCCGGAGTAATCAGTTCACGAATCCGCTCACATAAGAGAGCAGCCGGAGATACCCCTCTTTGAAAGGACTGGTATCTCTTTGTCAGATATGAGGAGATCTCCGGTACGTAGGAAGGGATTATCCCATCCGGACAGGATAGGATGAGATCAAACAAGGTACTATCCGGATTCAGGTCTGGCGGATCTAATGGATGGAGGTGTCGCAATGTGGAAAATCCACCATGTTGGGAGACGAACTCATGAGACAGATCGTTTCCATAGAGGATAGAGCCTGCTCGAATATGATCAGTCAAGGCCATGACCGGGTACCAGAGGGGATTTTTGGTGAGATAAGGATCTCTGAATTCCCCGCTGATGATCCAGATTACTGTCGTAAATCTGACCGTGGCAATATGAATCGCTGAAGCATCAGAGGCATATATGGTATCTCCTGCGCTGATCAGGCGGCTGATAATAGTATCAATTCCTCCGGAAGCGGAAGATTGCATCCTGATGATCCTGAGGACGAGTGTTATCAACTGTCCACATCCTGCAGCCGGGTCATAAATTTTGCCAGGAACAAATCGGGCGATCTCATCAGCGAGAGTTTCGCCGATGATCTGGCCCATCCGGGTCTTACTGGGTCTTGTGGAAACTCCCTGGTGCGGCTCACCGGAGGAGGCTGGTTCCTTATGATGCTTTTTTGCGAGGGTTGCGAGGCTTCGACTGAATACCTCTGCCCAGGTATCAGGTTCAACCCATGAGAGGCGAATACCGTTCAACTCTGATGAAGGTTCAGATGCAAGCCTCTGAATGAGCTGGTCTGTTTCATCATCATCGATATCGAGAGCCCGGATATCATACTGGTCATGGATCGGTACGGATGTGGCATAGGTGCAGAGTTCATCCCAGAGGGATTTTTCAGACGGTTCCCCCTTGGTCATCTGGTGGGTACGGGAGATCCGGGTCAGGAGTACCTGGTGGATAACCATCTGGACCGTGAGATCCCGGAGTGACACCCGGGTCTCACCCTCTCTTCGGTAGAACCAGCCGTTCACCACCTTCCTGATATCTGTAAGGTATCTGATAAGCCCAATACAGGGGTCTGGTGACAGGGGAGAGACCTTCTGGTACA
>JAZDKH010000461.1:0-3483 GCA_043803325.1 Methanobacteriota archaeon
TCACCAGGTTCTACAATAACCTGATAGTACCTCACCAGATTCCATATTCGGAATCAATTCAGGGAGAGCTCGATTCACAATCACATTTCTCTCCCTGAAGGTTTGTCATCACTTCTTTAATCCCGGATGAAATACGGCGAGCCCGCTCCTGGATTTCATGCGGCACGGGCATCGGCAGCTGAGCGTCGATGGCACACGGTATCTCCTCACAGGTTTTCTCCAACTGATCCACAAGGAAATTCATCTGGTGCAGCCAGTCAATCCGGCGATCGATATCGACTTCTCCTTCCGGCATGCCATCCGGAAACCGTCGATCTCTCCATAGAGATCACAAAAATTAGAAATAATCCTCTATTCACCCCCTGATCCAGTTGGTCCTAAAAGAGTCAGTACCCATATTAAAAAACCACACGCCGGGCTCAAATTTGTATTACAATCGCTTAAATTTGCTTTACGTTGTATAGACGTTATATATCACCCAGAGTCTCCCCCATTTTTTTCATCCGGGCGATTTCCGGATTTACTCTGGATCATCTGACCTGTTATTTGCCTTACTGTGTTATCAATTGTTAAACAGTTACCTTCCTCATGACACATACAAATGAGCCATAATGGTGCATTATATATATGCACACAGAATCCGATGAACCAAATGATGAGTAACTGGTTCAACATCTGATATGCTATCGAGCACCTACAGGTATTTTTGGCGAAGAAAAATAATAAACCACAACGTGGATCAAATGTTGACGACAACAAATCAATGATACAAAGCCCGGTTTCTCATATGTCAATCGCATCTGCAAGGATTGCTACCCTGAGCTCCTCACGAATCGCCCGTCTTGGCACGACATCAACCGGCCTGCCAAATACATCCTCATAGTAGAGTTTCAGACCGGAGAGGCCCGTGAGATCAGCACCGGGAGAAAAATCTACCAGGATATCGATATCGCTGTCCTCCCGTGCATCACCACGAGCACGGGAACCAAAAAGGGCAAGTTTATCCACGTGATATCGCTCTTTTACGACATTCAGCGAGAGATGAAGAGTGGAAGAAATGTCCTCCGTTTGTACTGCTGATGTCATCATATCTCCTGTATAGATATCCTGCAGCCATCCCGGGCTCTTCAGGATTTCTCCCTGAATATATGAAATGCCCTCTTCATCTATCTTTCCCATCTTCGTTCTGTTACTCCGGTTCAACCGGATACCTGCAGGTACGTCTACCAGAGGACCGGATCACCCTTCCTGACACCCTATTGCAGATCAAATCTGGCTTTGGTCACGTGAAATATAAAACAGAATCAGAATCTGCGGCCATTCGAAGACCCCCGATCAATCGTATAAATACTCCCGGCTGATCTATACACGTCGCAGGGCAGCGGCAGAGAACGATGGGGTTTGAGGACCAATGGCTGATTTCACCGAAAAGGAATGTTTAAATGAATACGAACGAACAGCAGAGTGAAATATCCATAGTGCAAATAGTAAATTATAATATGACATCTGTATCCAAAAAAATTGAACAGGAGGTTTTATCTCTCCCGGTTCGTGATCGGATAGAATTAATTGATCGTCTTATTGATAGTCTCAACCTTGCGGGGGATCCTGAAATCGATCGTCTCTGGGCTGTTGAGGCAGAACGGAGATATTCGGATCTGGAAACCGGATCTGTCACCCCAATTCCTGGGAACAAAATATTCTCAAATATTAAAACTGCTTTTCCCTAATGAATTTCTTTTTTCATCCCGAAGCAGAACAAGATCTCCTTCAGGCAATATCATATTATGAGAAATGTCGTCCAGGATTAGGGATAGAATTTACAGAGGAGGTTTATCTGGCAATTAAGAGAATTATTACCTTCCCTGACTCATATGCTCACTTCTCAACAAATACCCGGAGATGCATTCTCAACAGGTTTCCGCATGGATTGTTATATTCAATCCGTAAGACAGATGAGAAGATCATTATCCTTGCAGTAATGAATCTCCACCAAAAACCTGAACGATGGAATAGCAGAAATCCATAGGTTTTTCTCCAAATACAACATCTGATTGTATTGAAGTAAATTTCCCCATTATTCCATCCCCTTATCAATATCCATTGCACATCTACTGAACAGACCTGATATACATCCGTTGTCTTTTTAAATAAGGACGTCCTGAGCGATATCAAAGATTCCCGCACCTGCCTGTTTCCCGGCAGCCATCCCAAATTAATTCCTATACTCCCTCTCCACCTTCACCCGTTTCACCTCGATATTCGCAAAACCCCTCTTTTCAAGCATTACATGGGGAACAGAATTTCTCACATATCCGTGTTCTGCACGGTGAAGGGGTACTATCGGAGAAACAAACTGGACACAAGGTGTTCCCTTTCGTGAAGCACTGAGCCAGCGGCTCCGGGTCCATGACGGCGTGAATATCATGCGACGTTCAGCCTCTGACACGCTTCCGCCATTCATGCAGGCATTCAGGGCGATATGCCAGCTCTGGAAATCCATGAAAATACCATCAATCTCCGAAAAAGAGAAGCAGGCAAGATTTGGGAATTCTCCCTTGTGCCTGAAGGTCTTCCGGTATGTTCCACGGGCACGCTCGCCTCCGGTCCGGACCCGCCAGGTATCATCATACCCGGTCATCCATAGGACTGATTCTCCTTCATCAACGGCAGAGAACACCGGGTAATATCCAATCTCTTTTTCCAGCCATTCATAGGCCATACGAAAAAAAGGATCTGATAATCTTCTATCAGGTACAAACACTCCAAAACACGCAGCCTCTGCCGGCATACAATGATGGCAGAGGAGGGATCTATATCATTGGAAAATGGAGGGATTACGATATCACCTTGTATGGGTATAGCACCAGACACATGTGATGTTTCCAGGCCAGGAACTCACCAGGATATTGATATCGCTGTCCTCACGGGCATCACCCCGGGGACGGGAACCAAAAAGGGCAAGGTTATCCACATGATATCGGACTTTCACCTCGTCCAGAGAATCCTGCAGAATCTGAACTATTGTATCAGGGGGGAGAGCCGGCGTCATCATCCCCCGCAGGCAAAAAAGGGATCAGCTGGTGAGAAAAAGATAAAATTCCTCCCGCTCCATCCGGGCTTGTTTCATAATTGACATCAGGGTTCCAATCGGAATCGGATCCACGTTTCTGAATAATCACCAGGAGTTTCGTACCGTCGGCGTCCTTATAGAGGGCTACATGACTCCCCTTACCCTGAAATGGAGCATCCAGGTACCCCACCCCATACGTTTGAACTTTTTAATAAGAGTATGTGAGGAGACCTACGGTAATTTCACGCAGCCTCAACCTCGATGGTTGAAGTAAATTTTTCTGACGAGGTTATTGAGGGAAGAGCATCAGATAAAAGTCCCAGAAGTTCGGCATTCTTGAGCCAGAGATCGATCGCTTCACGCAGATTTTCAAGTGCTTCTTTTGGAGTATCACCACAGGATGAAAGTTC
>JAZDKH010000462.1:0-4631 GCA_043803325.1 Methanobacteriota archaeon
TTAAACTGATAATTTGCATAACTTTTTGATACCCGGAGAGCTTCTTTAACCGGAAGTATGACACTATCGAGGGTATCATTCACCCCTTTCACTATCTTCTGGAAGTCTCCCTGGTGCTTTGTTGCATCAGCCCGTGTTGATAGTTTGCCTTCAACTGCTGCCTGAGAGAGCATATTCGTATCTGATACCAGGGCTTTGATATTCTCTCTCATTCGGATGAGATGTTCATGAATCTGATCCTTATCAGATGCTTTCCCCATCTCAGCGGTCATATCCCCATTAGCTATCTGCGTAATATATTGAATAAGCTCTGATAACCAGGCATGGACTCCGTTAATGGCGTTTTTCATCTTTTCATGATCACCCTGGCAGCTGATCTCAACTCTCTCCCTGAGGTTTCCTCCCCGTATCTCTGCAAGGATCCGATTTCCTTCTCCAATAGGTATAAGAATGGCATCAAGCATCTGATTCGTGCCTTGAATAACATCTGCATAGGCACCTTTGAATTTTTCAGGTTTCCCCCGTTCAGATAACAGGCCTTGCTTTGATGCTTCGGTCAATCGCGATATCTCTTTCTCAAGATCCTGAAGGACAATTGCAACGTTGTTAACCGCAATCTTCATCCTTTCATGATCGCCCTGATAAGTCTGTACAATCAGTTCATCAATCTTGCCATCTGAAATCTGGGAGAGAATTCGGTTTCCTTCTCCGATGGGGAGGAGAATTGCATCAAGCATCTTGTTGATTCCCCCGATGAGTTTCTTCCAGTCACCTTCAAACGCGGAAGAATCAGCACGGGTAGAAAGTTTCCCATCAGTAGAAGCGAGGGTAAGGATTTCAACCGTCTTGAAAAGATCTAATATCCGGTCTCTGAACTGGTTCACATCATGTGTGATGAACGCTTTCTTTCCCGGGAGCTGTTCCATCTCCACCGAGAAATCCCCATCACCAAAGTGCCGGATAATTTTAACGATCTGTTTCTTCACCCCGATATGATCTCCGACCTGCTCATTTATCCCTTCTGCCATGGTGCGATACACACCAGTGAATTTGTCTGTCGGCATGAACCATTCGATATCTCCTGCTTTCTGGTTCTGCTTCATCAGGGCCATCTCTTCGACAAAAATATTCAGTTCTTTCCGTTCTTCCTGGTGCCTGGTAATTATAACTTTCAATTCTTCTGGGGTAAATTGATCAATATCTTCTAGCGAAATTTCATCCATAAATTCAATATCATTTTTAACCATTATAGGTCCTTCTCCACCCGCTCAATCATCCTTTTGATATCTAGCCATATCACGAGGGTGCTTCTATCCTTCCCCTCTGTATCATTCTTATGCTTTCGAATAACCCCAAGAATATCCCGATGACTCTCATTTGAGGATTGGGCATCCTGATCAATATCATCCTTGGTATAGGTCGTCACCGATGAAACATCATCGACCAGTATCCCAATCATTTTCTCACTAACTGTTTTATCAAGGACGATAACCCGGGATCGTTTTTTGCTGGTGGACTCCCGGGTGATATGCATCAACTCCCGCAGGTCGATGATCGTCGTGATCACTCCCCGGAGATCTATCATACCGGTTATGAACAAGGGAGCGTTCGGAATCGGGGTAACTTCCGGGGTGTTGATAACCTCCCTCGTGTCAAAGAGATCAACCGCAAACCCCTCGTCACCGATGACAAACTCGACCACCTGTTCAGATCCACTAGTCCGGGACCGGAAGGTATGGTTTTTTGAACCCCTTGTGTTCGGATCATGTACTGGATTCTCCAATATCGTTTCTTCTTCAACCAGAAATGCACTCATGATACATCCTTATGAGACGGTAAACTTCTCCATCTCGGTTGATATCTTCTGGATAGAATCGGATGCCTCGGTTATGGCCAGGGTAATCTGATCTATCGCAGCCGTTACCTCCTCCGTGGCAGCGGCAGACTCAACCGCTTCTTTTGCTGTTTGTTCTACCAAACCCCCAACTTCATTGACACTTGCCGTAATCTCTTCAACGGCTGCGGCCTGCTCCTCGGTCGCTCCGGCCACCTCGGTCATGTTATTGTGGACGATGTTGATTGCCTCCACTATCTCATTAAAGACCTGGAGTGTCTCACTGACTGACTCATTTCCAGCCTTTACTTCAGTGGCTGAAGTCTTCATGGAGTCAGATACGAGCTGGGATTTCTTCTGGAGATTCCCGATGATTGTCGCAATGTTTTCCGCAGATTTCTGAGACTCGAGAGCCAGAGATTTAACCTCATCTGCAACGACGGCAAAACCCATCCCGGCATCTCCGGCCCTGGCTGCTTCTATGGCTGCATTCAGGGCAAGGAGTCCAGTCTGATCTGCAATCCCGGAGATGACTCCCACAATCTTGCCTATCTCTTCCATCTGACCGGTGATATCAGTGATGATTACACTTGTTTCATCAACCGAATGCATGATCCCTTCCATTCCTTTCTCGGCTATTCCAGCAAGTATAACTCCTTTCTCAGAGAGGTCCACAGTGTGTTTCGCCATCGTGGATGCCTGTTCCGCCTTTGTTGCTACTGCATTGACCGTGTTTGAGAGGTCTTCCATAGCAGTCAAAGATTGTTTGATTCCGGCTCCACTCCGTTCAGCAAGTGAACTGACTGAGGATGCCCCCTGAGCAAGTATATTGGTAGTGCTGGCTACCTCTTCTGCACTGGCATTGGTCTCTTCCATCCCGGTATTCAAGTTTATTATCTCGTCCTTAACTCCTCCAATCGCCTTACTTCCTGCTATACCAATCTGGTTCAGGGCCTCTTTGAATGGAATAAAGTCTCCTTTCACCGAGAGCTGGTCACTGACCCGATCTGTGTAATCGCCTTTCGCATACGAACCAGAAAGCCGCATCGCCTCATTGACCGGATTAATTACTGAATCAAGAGTATTATTGAGGCCCGCAATGATGTTCTGGTATTCACCCTGGAACTGGGTAGCATCCCCCCGCTCTTTTAATTGTCCTGCTTCTGCTGCAGTTACGATTTTTTTAACCGTTGTCACTATTCCGGTGATGGCTTCTTTCATCTGGGTCATAGCCAGACCGAGTGTGTCCTTGTCTGAAGCAACCGGAACCATAATATTCAGGTCACCATTGGAGAGTGCAGTTGAAACAGCAGATTTTCCTTTAAAGTTCTCAATCATACCCCTGAATGAATTCGCGAGTTGACCCACCTCATCCAATGATTCATAGGAAATATCGAGGTCAATATCACCAAGTGCCATCTTCTCAGATATTCCGGTGACTTCAACAATCGGGGCAGCAATTGACCGTGCAACATAAAACAGAACCGAAAGACCGATAAGAGACATGATAATGCCGACGATGATCAGATTCATCAGAGTCTGGACTGCGGTTGTGGTGACAACATAAGTGGGGACCGCAATGATGATAGCCCAATAACTCCCGGTTTCCCCAACAGTAAAGGGAACGACTGATTTAACAAATCCACCTGCCTCATTAGTGGTCATTACTCCACTGTGGTACGCCTTCTCGGTGGCTGGGATTTTCGTAGGATCAACAAAAGGAATATTTGCATCTCCCCAGTATTTTCCAAGCCACCCGTCATATTGAGTCTGGACACCAACTACCTGACCTTTTTCAGATATAAGCAAGGCAATTGCCTGATTATCATAAAGGTTTATTTTGTCGATAGTATCGTCCAAAGTCGATGCACTGATGTCATTGATAATAATCCCCATAAATGTCTCATTCACCATGATCGGTGCAGTAAATGAAATATACGGATCATTACGTCCGATTGCCGGGTTTGTCCCAGGTTCGGTGATTACTTCTTTCATCCTCTCTTTGGTAAGTGAATAATATTCTCCGGGTTCTGTACTCTTCGTCGAATCGTATAGTTTTCGTTGGACAGTTCCAGAGTTATCTCTCATGAGCATGAGCCTCATCCGGCCGTTCGATTCATACCCTTCTTTACCGGCATAGCGTGCATCATCTCCTGCATCAGTGTATGTATTCGGCTCCCATATCGTTCCGGTTGACAAATATTCTTTATTCTTTGAGATGATGGATGTCAACATTTGTAACATATCTTCACGAGGGATATCTCCTTTTGCAGCCCTGACACCTGAAAAAGCGTTAGCCAGGACTCGTGAGTCAGCAAGAGTTGCCTCAAATTCGGTTTTAATTAAAGCGGCCTCTTGTATGGCATTACCCTCTACATCTGATTTAGCATTCTCTACAGCAATACTGAATGCCGAAGTACCTGCATATACAATCAGTGACACAGCAACGATCATAAGAGCGATTCCGCCACCAAACAGGATCTTCTGTTTGATGGATTTCATATGGTTGAATACATTCAGGTTCATAATACATCCCTCGAGATTGTCATAATCAACTTTAAACCGCGATTTCTAGAACATCTAACATCCGATATATTAATGAGGACGAGTTCAGAGTTTTCTTTCATTCTGGTTTGATATCAGGATGTCCAAAGTTACTGATAAGCGTAAAAAATTCAGATGAACAGCATTGAATTATAATGGAGTTAATCCTTATAATAACAAATGAATGTGAGAACCAGATTACTATAGTATATATATGAGAATGAGAACATATTAAATTATTACAGAAAAAATC
>JAZDKH010000463.1:0-3184 GCA_043803325.1 Methanobacteriota archaeon
CTACCTTGTCCGGATATACAATCTGGTTGCGTTTCGCCTGCTCTCCAACCACATACTCCTTCTCATTTTTAAAATAGACTACCGAAGGGGTAATTTGTGTACCTTCAGAATTTTCGATGACAACCGGCTCGTCCAGCAGCATATAAGCCATTTTTGAGTTGGTTGTTCCAAAATCGATGCCGATTATCTGTCTTTGAATCATGATTTATATCCTCTCATCTGATGAATCGTCGTAGGTATCAATCTCTTCGGTATGGACCATATCTTCAATGGCATTCAACCGATCATCCTGCACCTGAATATGAGTAATGATCTCCCTCATACCAGTAGCAGATTGGGATAGAGACTGCTTCATCTGATCTATCTCTTCTTCAAGTCGTTCGATCATTTCAGCCTGGTCAGAAATGATCTGTCCAAGTTCTTCGCGTTCGTGAGTCTGCCCGGTCAGACCTTCCTGCAGGATTCGGATCTCCTCTTCCAGCCTGATGGTTGTCTGACTCCGTTCATGTTCCAGGTGATCGATCTGCTGCACAAGAAAATCGGTTGTTAGCCGGGGAGGAAAGAATTTCCGAATAAAATCATTAAAAATGCCTGGTTTCTTCCGGGTACCATCAGAACGGGGTTTTTTTGATATGATGACCTCTGCCGGTCTGATGAGAATAGTATCCCGCATATACCCCCGTCGTATCACCGAAAATATGGTATTTTCCGGGTATCGGCTTCCATATTCTAGTCCGATTGCCATGTGAATGGTATCATCAAAAGAACAGCCAGGGGCAGGATCAATGGGGGTGAGACCCGAGGAGGAGAGGAGTTGCTGGTACATCGCCCCGATATTCTGTATGTATGAATCCTGTACATCCCTCACGTGATCACAGGGGGGAGATATTCCGGTATCAGTCATCCGGCATAAAGAGTCTGCGAGAACAAGGAGTTTTTTTGCTTGATCAGACTGAATCTCTTTTCGCTTGAGATCCTCATTTTTCCTGGTTGTCTCGATAAATTCCTTAAATTCCTTTTTTAATGCGTGATACTGGGATTCATATATCTCTGCCTTTTTCTGAATATCAGGTATACCGGCATCATCCATTTGTTATATATTTCGTGCCTGATCTGATATACGTATGATACGAGGGTAGGGCGTGAATATCTGATGATATATCCTTATGTCAATGGATGGCAGTTATCTCAGGCTGATATGATCTCTGTCTCCATTTGGTGTGATGGAGCGGCTTTGCTATCCGGATCAATCATCGGAATGAACTAGTCATACAGTCAGCATATCTTCACTGATGGTCGGGCAGTTCTCTCCCGGGATCTCTGGTTCACCGGATACCGGAAGTCTCCTCGTTCCTCTGCACCCTCATGGGGAAAAAGACCGGGGGAGAACGATTCGATGAATTGGTTTTTCTGGTCTGATGCAGTCCGGACAGATCCTCTCAACCAAACAGGTTGGAGAAGATGGAACCCGGTCCAGGAGCATGATCAACGGGATCGGCCAGGTGTCACTAAGAGCACAAATCCGGGGAAACAACACCTCCGAGAACAGCCGGACCTATGCTGATGGCTTAATTCCTCCAGGGAAGATAGGCCTCGGGCCGGACCTCTCCCGACTCCTGGTAATTGCATCTCCTCTGACGGGTGTGGTTACAATATACACGCTCTGAACAGCCTTGATATCCTCAATTATGGTTTCCTTCCTCCCTTCTGCTTCTCCGAATTAGGTAGAGCCTTCTCAGTAGTGAGATATCCCGATTACTGGTGCTACACTCTTGATAAAGTCCACGTATCCAGGCAGTACCTTTGAATCAGCATACAGACCAGGGCCGTATGCCCCGCTCTCCTCATACCGCGATAAGGTTGACAGGTATCCTGCAAGCAGGCTCAGATCACGATCCGACCGCTCTCTAACCTCTGACCGGGTAGGGTGATTCGTGACCTTTTTAACCGGCTCTTTGCTGCTCTGCATGGGGAGAGTAGCGGGCAGATGACAAAATTGGCCCGCAAGGAGGCTGAGCTGATCGATGCCATCCGGGATCTTCACCTGGAGGAGGTGACGATCTCCCACCTTCAGACTGCTACCGGCTGGAGTCATAGCGTGATCTTCAAGATGCTCCATGGATACACAAGCCGGGGGTATCAGTACTCAGGCTTCCTGGAGAAGTGTCCGGCGATATCGTTTCATGACCGGACCGTGACCACCGGGGATGAATTATTAAATAATTGCAGGGTGATACCGCAGGCTGCAGCAAACGGCCGTCCGAGAGGTGGAGTCTCCGCACCCTCCGGGAAGCCATCTCCACGATAAACCCGAAGGAGTTCAGACCGGTCGATGGATGGCCGGATAAGAAATCCGGTATAGTCTTTGGGAGAAAGCCGACGCATTACCAGGGACGATGGAATCCAGCAAACGGGAAAAAGAAACCCGAAAAGGGAAAGATGCTTTGCAAGGCCTGTTACCACCGGTCGGTGATGATGAAGTCCAGCCAGTTCCGGACTATCCCGAGTGTAATTGATATCTCCCGGCTCAAGCGATGGATCGGGCCTTCGGTTGGTCGCTGTCATGTCTGTGATGGAGATTCGATCATCTGGAAGTATCCGGCTGACCACTTTGGGATGTGTGAGACTTGTTATGCCCAGCTCTGCCAGTCAACTGGGAAGGTGACGGCATAATGACTCAGCTGGCAATTGCCCGGTCACCCATATTCCGGGGGATTTACTGCCCGCATACGCGAGGGCAATGCCCCCTTCACCGGTGGCAGATAAACTGCCTGGCGTGCGACCGATATGACAGGGTTCGACAGCTCGTGTATGGGGCTTCGTATGAGGTTGTCGCAGAGGCCGACGGTTGAGTCATGTTTCATCAAACGGTGTCCCCATCTGAAGAATGTTCAATGTCCGATCCGGAGGAACCGGATCTGTGATCTGACCGGGAGAGGGATCGGATATCTCCGGGTCTGCCCGCTGGAGGAGGTTCATACAGCGAAGTGATGTGGGTCGGTTGATCAGATCTGAGTATCAGGTCTTCCGGCATCGGAAGAACTCTCGGGCGTATTACAATCGGAACCAGGAGGGTCTCCTCCCCTCCGGGAGGAGATAGATGGGTTCGTTTGTCGTTGATCGCGAACGATCGTCCCGTTTGCTGGATAAGAGGGACGGTTCCGGATTGAAGGAGAGAGATTGG
>JAZDKH010000464.1:0-6014 GCA_043803325.1 Methanobacteriota archaeon
CGGTGGTAACGACCCGGATCTCAAACTTCCCCTGTTTTCCAACGACCTCCTGAGCCTGGCTCATTGAGACCCCGGCTAGTTCAAGCCTGACATATCTGCTGATCCCATTCAGGCCGGTGATCACGTAGATCTTGGCATCACGGGTTCCGAGGCTGTTGATCTTGTTCTCAAGGATACGTTTGATATCTTCAGCAGTGTCTTTCGTGACTCCCACATTGTATGAGACCAGTTCGGTCTTCATACCGCTGAATATTGTTTTTAATTCCTCTTCTGAAACTCCCTTTCTGATCTCTATCTTATTGGCATCAACAAGAGAGACTTCTGCGTCAAGTTTCGTTTTGAGATCAGAGACAAACTGGTCAACCGGCATGTCGGTCTTAAATGTGACCACTGCAGACTCAAACTCGAGTTGAATCCAGGATCCTCCTGAAAGGTCAAGTCCGAACTGCAGGTTTGTCTCTATACCGGATGGCCCCGGGTGCGGGAAGATGATGATCAGCGAGGCGATAATAAGGATCAGATAGACAGCAACACGATAATCTTTGATCGTCTCGATGAGAGTCTCCTTATCCATTTATGCACCTCCCCGCTGCTTGGTCGAGAACTTTCCTTTTCCCTCGACAATGTACCATTTCAGAATACCGGCATTTGTGAGCCAGGTGTTCAAAACATCAAATATGAGACCAATCAGCAGCACAGTAGAGATCTCCCAGATGATTTGAATTCCTCCGATCCCGGAAACGAGCCACATCGCAAAGATTGCGCCAAATGTGGTTGATGTCATGACCATGCCGGTGTGAAACGCCCCTTGTATCTTCTCATCAAATTTTCCCTGCCGTTTCAGAATCCGAGATGTCAGGAGGATATCACTGTCCACGGAGTACCCGATAAGCATCAGGAGTGCGGCGGTGGTTCCGAGGGAGAGCTGAATTCCAAGAAGGTTCATCGCTCCGGCAGCCATAACCATATCAGCGAACGCTGAAATGACTACTGCGGCAGAAGGGACAAAGGTTCGGAATATCAGAAAAACGACGATGGCCATTCCGATAAATGACAGGATCAATGCGATGATTGCCTGATCCTGAAGTGTCTTTCCAAAAGAAGATCCAATATGATCGATCTTCGCATCAGTGTATTTTGCTTCGATCGCTTTGGTAAGGGCGAGGACTTTATCGTCGTCCATTGGTCCAAATTTGAGATATCTACCCTGATTAATCCCTTCATTCACACTGATGAGTGGGTAATCGACGAAGTCTGTTTTAAGTTGATCCACTGACTCATCGGTGGATATACTGACGGCTATTCCGCCTTTGAAGTCGAGGCCTGGCTGAATAGGAAGACCTGTCTCCATATAGGTCATCCCCAACGAGGCCAATGAAACGATCAGCAATATCATTGGGATAATGCAGAGTTTCATCGGAGAGATGGAGCTGATATCGTATCTGAAAAAACCCATACCTTACAAGGTTGGTCCCGGATGGAGATTAAACCATCAGGCAAATGCGCGGAAAGGATCGGGTAAATATCATGAATTGAGGGGAAGAAACCTTTTAGCCGATGTTTTAGAAACATCGGATTATGATATATCAGGATAAGCGCCACGATATTGTAGAGGAGCGCCTCAGGTCCTGGCTTGATGGCGACCAGAAAGGGATTCGCCATGAGATCATCAGGATTTTTTTGTGCCGTAGTGACCTTTCCATACAGGAGATCTACGAACACCTCTCATACTCTTTTCAGATAAGCTATCATTCAGTATCAGGAATGGTAGGCATCATCTCATCACGTATTGGTATCCTCACCGGGATCTGGGATGCTCATCTGCGATGTCGACTCTATCGTATCAGGGAGAGAGATATGCCGGTTGTGCGCCGGATTATTTCGATGTGAGATATTTCTGCCTGAATCGGGTGAATCTCACTTTTTATCACAAGCATTTTTTCCCTCACCGTCTGACCTGTTTGAAGATGTCTGAACTCTATGCCGGGGCGCCAGAGGATGCCGGGTCTCCTTCGATCTTCATAGATGATGAGGTGATAGCCTATATCAACGAACGGAAGACAAATTTTCGGATCTCTACATCCTGCGGCGGGCCGGTTCTGCTTCCTGTCTCATATAAACCCGCAAAAACGACAGATGTTGCTCTGCGGGCGGGTGAGTATCTGATATATATATCAATATATCAGGCACGATATATCGATCACATCCACATGGGTCTCATCCCATATCACCTGAATCCGATGGTTGAAGGCGCTATCTGATTATGCCATATGAAGAACGTGAGCATACTGCAGATATTCTGATGCATGTGTGGGCACCTGACATACCGATGCTGTTTGCCGAGTGTGGGTACGCACTGATGGCAACGATGTACCGGGGGAATGCCCGTTCAGATTACACATATACCTTCTCCGTCACCGGAACTGACCGAGAACAACTTCTCCAGGCTTTTCTTTCTGAACTTCTCTGTCTCACTGAAACTGAGAATATTGTTTTCTCTGATATCTCAGTAACTCTCGGGGATGAAAGTCTTGAGGCCGTTCTTTCAGGAGAGGCTTTTGATAGGGCAGTTCATGGTGGTGGGACTGAAGTGAAGGGGATATCTTTCAGTGGTCTTGCTATCACACAGAAGAACGATGAGTATGTCTTGGATGTGTTATTCGATGTGTGAGTTCACATATGATTGATGGAGTGAAACGTATCGGAGATCTCGAATGGGAGGTTCCGATAGGGTTTGTGGAAGGAATGCGGGTGCCAGGGAAGTTCTTTCTGTCTGATATTCTTGCCGAGACCCTTGAGGAAGGGGCGGTGACACAGATAGCGAATGTTGCCACGATGCCAGGTATCATCAGGCACTCTCTTGCGATGCCGGATATCCATTGGGGGTACGGGTTTCCCATCGGGGGTGTCGCAGCGTTTGACTATTCGACAGGGGTTATCTCACCGGGAGGGGTTGGATTTGATATCAACTGTGGTGTCCGTCTTCTCACAACTCCGCTTACCGTGCAGGATCTCATGAAGAAGAAAGAGATCCTGGATAAGCTCTATGATGCGGTACCAGTGGGGGTGGGCGCTCGTTCATCTCTCCGGCTCTCTCCAAAGCAACTAGATGCCATGATGACCTCTGGTTCATCCTGGGCAGTTGATGAAGGATTCGGGAACCGTGATGATGTTGCCCACTGTGAAGAAGGGGGCAGTATGAAAGGCGCTGACCCTGCCCATGTGTCACAGAAAGCACGGTCCCGGGGCGTTCCCCAGAGCGGCACCCTCGGAGCTGGCAATCACTTTCTTGAGATACAGGTGGCATCAGAGATATTTGACCCTGATGCTGCAAAGGTGTTCGGGGTTGAAGAGGGTCAGGTCTGCATCATGGTCCATTGTGGGTCCCGAGGTCTTGGGCACCAGGTGTGCACGGATCATCTTCAGATTTTAGAACGGGCTGTAGAAAAGTATCATATTACCCTACCTGATCGTCAGCTGGCATGCGCTCCACTCAGCTCTCCTGAGGGGAAAGCGTATTTTGCCGGTATGGCTGCAGCAGCAAATTATGCCTGGGCAAATCGGCAGGTGATCACCCATCAGATACGGAATGTTCTCTCCGTGAGCTGTGGGATTGGATATGATGATACCAGGCTCGTCTATGATGTGGCACATAATGTCGCCAAAATTGAGGAGCATGAGGTCGATGGGAAGCGAACCCGTGTCTGCGTCCATCGGAAAGGGGCTACCCGTGCTTTTGGGCCAGGGTGTCCTGATGTTCCTGCTGATTACAGCCGTATTGGGCAGCCGGTTATCATCCCCGGGAGCATGGGTTCCTCTTCTTACCTGCTGAAAGGAACGATGCAAGCGATGGCACAGACATTTGGTTCAACATGTCACGGTGCTGGCCGGGTACTTTCCCGGTCCCAGGCCAAGAAGACTATCAGGGGGAATCAGGTCCGTGAAGAGCTTGAACGTGAAGGAATACTCGTCAGAGCTCCTCATGATGGTGCGATAGCAGAAGAGGCACCGGGGGCGTACAAGCCAAGTGGTGAAGTGGTATCAGTAGTTGACCGCCTTGGTATCTCCAAACTGGTGGTCAGATTCGATCCACTCGGGGTTATTAAAGGATAATTCGATATGACCCGGAGAGTTGGGATCATCTGGGATACTCCGGTGATGTTTACGCGGCTGGTGGAGGACTGCGGATATATCCCAGAACTTGTCACCCCTCACCTCCTGGCAGCACCGTTCTTTCGGCGTTCGTACTCATGTATCATCATCCCTGGAGGTTTTGCCCATCCCTCATACTCCTCTGTTCTTCCTGCACTTCGGGCATGTGAAGATCGAATTCGGCGATTTATTGCGGGTGGTGGAATGGTGCTCGTATTCGGGGCAGGTCATGACAAACCCGACGCATATGACTGGCTCCCGGTTATGGTGCAATATCGGTTCGGCTTCTCTGAAGGAATCGTTGAGGGAGGAATGAATGACCTCTACTCCTGTATCATCGAAGATAGCCCTGATATGGTATCGATTGACGGGTTTTTTGACCTTACTAACGATGGCCGGGTCTCTTCTCAAGGCGCGTCAGGCCGGGAAGAAGGTACAAAGGCAGAAGTCCATCTGTTGATGAGAGGTTCTCCAGTCATGATTGAATATCGGCAAGGAGCAGGAAGAATAATTGTGACAAGTCTTCATGAATACCCGTCCCGAAGATTTCTTACGAAATTCTGCATAGGAAGTGGCGAAACTTTATTGTAGTTGTATGCGAGGGAAATATGAGGGATACCGATGGACCACTATAGTATATCTGCTGATGCACAGGCTGATGACCTCATCCCCATCTGCCTTTCTATCCATGAGATCGTGGGCAGGCTTCCGGTGACGGCAATGTCCCGAAATGCACCTGGAATCCGGATAGAGGAAGGGGTGGTCGTGGACCATGCCTACCGGGGTCCGATCCTGGATGAGGTTCTAACTTCAAATCAGTTAACGAAGGTGGTCCCAAAATCCGGGCCGTATAAAGGGGTGCCGGTGGTCGTCGCCCCGGTGAGGGACACGTCTGGGAATGCGATTGCAGCTATCGGTCTTGTTGATATAACGGGAATTTTTGATCTTGCCACCCTTATGCAGCATCAGACGATGATTCTGAAACAGGTCTGTGGCAAGGATCCCTGTCCGCTTCCATCTGAACAGATCAATGCCAAACGGTGATTGTATGTACGCAACAGCTTTTAAAGTTCTCGAGATCCTTGAACAAACTGATAAACCGGTTTCTTGTAGAGATATCAGCAAAACCCTCTCGATATCCGGGTCTGCTGTATGGAAACATATCAACGAACTTCGGATTATCGGGTACGAGATTACTGCCTCAGATGAAGATGGGTACCTTCTCGATAAGAGTATGATGGATTTCAGGCCCCATGCCATCTATAAACACTTGAAAACTAAGGTCATCGGGAGACGAATGCGGTACTTTGAGAGTATCCCGTCAACGATCTGGTTTGGAAAAGATCTGGCAGAACAGGGAGGATTTGATGAACTCCATGGTCTCGTTATCATTGCAGAGGAACAGACCGGTGGGGTTGGAAGAATGGGACGTGCCTGGGTCTCACCAAGCGGGGGAATCTGGATAACCATCGTCCTGAAACCGAAAATCCCCATTGATCATCTCTTCATGCTTACCCTGGCCGGATCTGTCTCAGTAGCACGAGTGCTGCGCAAGATGTTTGATATTGGAGCGCTCATCAAATGGCCAAATGATATCATCATCGGGGATAAGAAGGTAGCCGGAATCCTCTTAGAACTAGGAGCGGAGGGAGATCAGGTGAAATATTGCCTTGTTGGTATGGGAATTGATGCAAACATCAGTGTTGACAATCTGAATGAATCCATCAGGCATATGATAACCTCGATTAGCCATGAGGTTGAGCATGAGATTGACCGGGCGGTTCTTCTTGCATCTATTCTCAAGGAATTTGAGGTTCGGTATGATATGATCTCCCTGGGTGAGTATGATTCGGTTATCAGAG
>JAZDKH010000465.1:0-2744 GCA_043803325.1 Methanobacteriota archaeon
TCCGCATTGGATTCAACGGCACCCCCCGCATCAAAGGGGACCAGGGGGTATGCCGTACAGCACTCGGAGTGTTGCAGGCGCATTACCGCTCGCAGGGTACCGAGCTGGATCTCTACAGTCCCACCTATCGCTATGCCGACCTGGCATTTGGCCGGACAGTCCCTGTTGAGGAAGTGAAAATGCTCTTAAAAGATTACCCGGTACAGGTGCTCGATACCGGGTATGCCATCCACCTGCAATCCCCCGGGGTGGATAAAGGAACCGCCCTTATAGCACTGGCACAGGAAATGCATCTTTTACCCTCTGATTTCCTTGCCATAGGGGATTCACTTAATGACCTCCAGATGCTGGCAACTGCCGGCATCGGCGCAACCGTTGCAAATGGTCATAAGGATATCAGGGCAGCAGCACAGTATGTTGCAGAAAAAGAATATGGAGACGGATTTGTAGAAGTGATAAAAAAATATGAGTCCTATCTTCGCGCCGCAAAACGGTCAACAACAATATAGTCCTTGATATCCTTGACCGATTCGAACGAAATTTTCAGGATTTTGTCATCTTCCATATCATAATTTGAAGTGTCAAACGTCTGGTCAGGGTGGACGAGCATCTCAATAACCTGCCCGGAATCAAAGTCGACCCTGATATTTTTCAAGGTCCCGATAAGCTTACCATCATTGCTCATAATCTTCTTGCGCGAAAGGGTGCGGGCAAATACACGAGTCATAAAAAAATTGACGACGTATAAATATTTAAACTGTTCTAAAAGAACGGAGCAAAAAGAGTTGTTTTTAAGATTAATTGCCTGATTATGGTCATTTGAACATATCAGCAGCCATCCGGATGTCCGATCCACGCATGGTTTTCCTGCCCGCATGGTCAGACATCTTCTTGGCTTCCTTTGCAAGGAATGTACCATATTCTTCCATCAGCTCTGCAAGAGTCTCGCAGGCGTCAGCACTTACACGCTCGGCACCGGTTTTTTTGATAATTCGTTCAACTGCAGCCTGGGATAATTCAGTCATGGATACTTCTCCATCCATACAATTTCATTTAAAATATCTAAAGATGTTGTTTTAGAGCGCGGGAAATACCCTGATGATATCAGACTGGGTGATAATCCCCACAGGTATGCCATTTTCAACAACAATCAACCGCCCAATCTCCCGCTCCTTAAACCTGCGAATCACCTCAAAAAGACGGGTATCTGCAGGAGCTTCCACGACATCGGTTGTCATCACTTCAGTCACATTGGTGGTAAGGGGGATGTTCTTTTCTATGGATTTTGCAATATCACTTATCGTGATAATGCCGGACAACTTTCCGTCATCAAGGATTGGGGCTCCATGAATGTGGTTGTGATTAAAAAGGAGAAGTGCGTCATAGAGCGTGTTTGCGCAGGTCAGGGTTTTTAACGGGGTGCTCATATAAGCCCGGATCGGTTTTTTTGGAAGCGAAATTATCTCAGATGTAGCAACGAGAAGTGATTGTTTAGACTCATCTTTTCCAAATACCTCGCCCCGGATGAGGAGCTTATTAACCGGCGTAGGTCCAACAGTAATCTGATCTCCTATCTCAAAGAGTTTGGCACTCCCGACAAGCTTAATCACTGCATGACAGACATCCGGATGGCAGAGGGTGTTAAACGCTATCTCCTGAACATTTGCCCCATTAACAGCAACACCGTTTTTGCTGATTGCGACATCATAATCCCCTTCTTCAGATACCTTCAGGTTGAGTTCCCGGTAGGCAAGACCCGTGGGGATATAGCCCCCTTTGGGACCGGGCACTCCATCCACAAGCCCAATCGCTTTTAACGACTGCATCTGGTTGCGCACGGTCCCCGCGTTGCGCTGGATCAGGTCTGCAATCTCTTCGCCTTTGATGGAATGGGACTGCCGGTGGTAGAGTGTGATTAAGGTGATGAGGATATCTTTTTGGATCAGGGACAGGTCCATAACGATATACCGTATAACATTCCATAAATATATAGGTAGGCGATTTATGGAATTCGAAAAAATGCCGACGGTACCAACTGCGGATGAGATCCTTGACCGGAGTTTCCGCCGTGCAGCAAAGAAGATGAAAGAGAAGACCAATAAAGAGCGCGCAAACGAAGAGTTCGTCCGTGCCGTTGGTGCAGCGGTTCATGATCGCCTTGTCTATATCATACGGGGATTTCCCGAATTTGATAAACTCCCCCCGTTTTACCGGGAACTGGCTGATATCCTCTACGGGATTGAACGGATAAAGATGGCTCTTGGAGCGGTCGGCTGGGCTGCAAAGCACACCAAGATGATAGGAAACCAGCTGGCAGTGCAATCCAGAAAATCTGCCGATCCCGTCATTGTACGCAAGCGGGCAGTAGCCCGGCTCGCTTCCATGGTGCACCAGATCGATAAGGACCTGCACTTCTTAAACGAAGTGAGAAATGTCCTGCGTCACCTCCCCAATGTGGAGGATGCGTTTACTATCGTAATCGCCGGATACCCCAACGTGGGGAAATCCTCATTTATAAAAAGAGTCTCATCAGCAGCCCCGGAAGTAGCATCGTACCCGTTCACCACCAAAGGAATCATTGTCGGACACCGGGATCTCCCCCGCGAGAGAATTCAGTTTGTCGATACACCGGGCATTCTCGATCGCCCGGCAGAAGAGCGCAACCAGATCGAGCGGCAGGCACTTTCTGCAATGATGAATGTCGCCGATTTGGTGCTCTTCATCCTTGATCCATCAGAGCACTG
>JAZDKH010000466.1:0-4072 GCA_043803325.1 Methanobacteriota archaeon
CGAATTCGACAGGTACCAAGCGGTTTCCATCTAAAAACATGCCCAATAGCCAGGTTGTTGACCAACCAGAGCGATCCCTGATAATTACCCCATATACCAAAAAGAGGTTAAGGTACAAAAATCAGCCAGATTTTTGGTGCGTTGCAGGTAGAATTCTTCCGTTTCCGTATAAGTGAAATTATCAAGCATGAGTAACTGATCCATGATGTTGAATGCAGCAATAAACTATCGAATCCCCCATTATAGGAGAGTATTACCTGACGCTGCCCAATCAGTCTACCCCTACCCAGCAATACAGCAACCCTGAAATCACAGTACACCATAAGTTCTGATACTGGTATGACACCCGAAAAACTCCCAATAGGTATACAATCTTTTGAAAAAATTCGAACCGGGAGGTATGCATATGTAGATAAGACCCAATTCATCTCCGCCCTTGTTCGTGATGGTTCATATTATTTCCTCTCCCGTCCACGCCGTTTTGGAAAGAGTCTCTTTGTTGACACCCTGGACTGTGCCTTTTCGGGAAGGAAAAAATTATTTCACGGCCTGTATCTCTTAAATCCAGAGGCGGGATGGGATTTTGAGAAGATATATCCGGTCCTGCGGGTGGACTTTGCCGGAGGAACGATTCGATCTGCAACCGACCTTACCGATCGGCTGGACAGACTTCTGACCCGGTGGGAAGAACAATATGGGACGAAAAAAACAATAGGGTCTCCCGGGGAGCGGCTCTTATACATCATCCCACAGATTGCGACAATAACCGGGGAACAGGTTGTCATCCTGATCGATGAATACGACAAACCGATCCTGGATAACCTGGAAAAACCAGAACTTGCTACTGCCATGCGGGAGATGCTCAAAGACTTTTATGGTGCAATAAAGCCTTTGGATGTTCATCTCAGGTTTGTGTTCCTAACCGGGGTCTCAAAGTTTGCAAAGACCGGAATATTCTCAGGATTGAATAATCTGAAGGATATCACCCTCGATCGCAGATACTCATCATTATGCGGTTATACACAGAGAGATCTCACAACCGTTTTTGGGAACTGGATAGTTAATTGCAATATCCAAAAAATCGCTGAATGGTATAATGGATACTCATGGACCGGAGAATCAGTCTACAATCCGTTTGATATTCTCTTATTTTTGGACGAAAAAGAGTTTAAATCATACTGGTTTGAGACAGGAACACCTTCATTTTTAATCAAACTACTCACTGAAAAACCCAGATCTCTCCCGGATCTTGATACCCTCATGGCCGGAGAAGAACTTCTTGGTTCATTTCAAATTGAAGATCTCAAACCTGAAACACTTCTATTTCAGACCGGGTACCTAACTATCAAAGGAGAAGTGCGAATCGGAGAAAAACTCATCTATTCTGTAGGATTTCCAAACCTTGAAGTAAAAAGTGCATTCTCTGAGCTCATGCTCGGGATCCTGACTGGTACTGCTGAATCATCAATGAATCAGATGAATCTTGATGCCGTACTCAACGCAGGGGATAATGACTGTCTTCGTGAAGTATTCCACTCCTTCTTTGCTTCGATCCCCCATGACTGGTATCGAAAGAACCAGATTTCAGGATTTGAAGGATATTATGCGAGTATCGTGTATGCCTACTTTGCCAGTCTTGGGTATATCGTTATCCCTGAAGATACCACCAATAAAGGTCGTATCGATCTGACCGTGATAACAACATCAGGCATCTGGATTTTTGAATTCAAAGTACAGGACTCGTATCAGAGTACTGATAAAAGTCCACTTACTCAGATTCAGGATAAGAGATATGCAGAAAAATACCAGGCAGATGGCAGACCAGTGCATGAGATAGGCATTGTCTTCGATTCCAAAACCCGAAATATCGTAACGTGGGAAGTGGGGGGAGTAACAGATATCAGGAGATAGACTATTTTCATCACTAGAAAATCTGTAATATCCATTGTTTGGTTATTCCAATAACCCCCTCACATTTTCTGCAGTTCTTCACTCGCCCGAAGCCGCACGGCGCTATCCGGATCCTGCATACACCGGCGAAGCACCGTCGCGACCTCATCCCCGGATCCTATCTTTGCAACCGCTCTGACTGCCCGAAGCCTGACCCCGGCATCGGAATCATTCGTCGCCTCCACAAGATAAGGCAGAATCCTCTTATCTCCAATCCGCCCGAGTGTCTTCACAGACTCACGCCTGACATAAACAGACTTATCTGAAAGAATTCGGAGTACCGGATCCGGATCCACAGCATCCGATGATACCCGGAGAGCGATCACAGCGCCCACTCTGATCCTCCAGTCAGGATCTGAAAGTCCCTGTATAAGGGAAGGCATAGATACCTTTCCAAGGTGACCAAGCGCTTCTGCAGAGACCTCCCGAACATAGCGATCCTCATCAGTAAGGGCTTCAACAAGCGGATGAACTACTTTTTTGGATTTAGACTTTCCAAGAGCCTCTGCCGCACCCCGCCGTACATACGGACTCTCATCCCGGAGGGCAGTAATCAGAGGGAATATGACCCTATCATCATTGAGTCCTGATAACGCAACAACAGCTTCTTCCCGTAATGTATCATCAGAACTTCCAAATGCTGCAATAATCGCATCAAAGTCACCACCAAACCGTTCCCCTCTCTCTGATTTTTCCTCAATGTTACCATGTCCCCGCTCAATCAGATCCAGTATAATTGCTTCAACCAAACGCCGGTCCTTGACATAAAGGAGAAATACTACAAAGGCTGCAAGATCAATGCCGGTATAGAGGATAGCAAAGAGGGGAGGGAACGTGTATCCAAAAATATTTGCAAATACCCAGAATGCTGCCAAAGCAAGAAAAATAATAATCACGAGTTTCACCCCTGATTTTGGATACCAAAGGGCAAGGAGAATGATAGGGATCAGATAGAGATGGGGGATGAATACATATACAAATTTAAATCCGGAATACGGGCTGAAGTTGATAAAGTACAATGAAATGAAAAGAGATAAAACAGCAAAAAGTCCGATGACTGATAATTTTCCAAATTCAATGATCTGACGGTTTCCCCGAATATATTGTATTAATAGATTATACATGTTAAATTTTATGCTGAACTTATGTTATTTGAAATCTTATTGTGAATCAAAGGAATTATTCATCGTTTGACGAGGATGGATCAGATACCCAAATTTTACTTTTTACATTTTGAAGGGCATATTTCCTGATATAATACTTCATAAAGATACTGCGGTCCTCATAATACCAGCCTGAATCAGAGCAGCTCTCATCTCTCTGAGTTCCTCTCTCATCTCTGCAATCTCCTGATTCAGAGTTTTATGCAGATCCTGACGAATTCCTTTTACTTCATCAAGCGTCTCTTTTTGGAGGGAGATAGTATCCATCTGAAGACCTATTGTCTCTTTCTGAAGACCTATGCTCTCTTTCTGAAGGCTGATTGAATCTTTATGCATTCCTAATGAGAGATCCTGCTTTTTTTCCATACGGCCTAGTATGGCTATAGCAGTATCAAACCGCTCTGCAAGTTCTTCATCTGGTGAACCCCTGATAACCTCAAAATACTGATATTCTCCGGTAGGATCCTCTTCGGTTATCTCAAGACTATCAACCTGTACCGGGTATTCCTGAACCTTAATTTCTGACTTGAACTTCGAAATATCGTCAATTGAGCCTTCAGCAATAATTTGGACATCATAACCCAATAAATTCCTGATACATCCAGTGATCCGGTTTTTTCGGGCTATTCCCTGTACGATGTGACGATATCCTACCCGTTGAACCATGCCGCTAACGGTAATATTATTGCGGATGATCCGGTCACTCTCCATAATACATAATGCTCCTGAATCAATAAGTGATTTCTCTATTGATCAAGACCACGTTCTTCCCTGATGGATGAACAGTTATATCTCATATGAGGGGAAAAAAGATGCAAATTATTTGCAAATTCTGGATACCAATTACTAAATCGAGATAATTTTTTTGAGAAATTATCTATCCCGCTACCCACAATATTCGGTCAACCGATGAGGTTTCATGGTTTCAAATATAAACCGAGTAGCGGTTCGTGGTTTTC
>JAZDKH010000467.1:0-3899 GCA_043803325.1 Methanobacteriota archaeon
CAAAGATCTCCACCCCCTTTTGCATCTTTCACATCCCCATCCTCAGACTGCGTAATTCCGGTGACGACGAGATTCCCATCTGGCATCAGCTTTACCCAGGACCCACTCTCATAATTCTTTCCCCCGAAGGTTTTAGACCAAAGGAGTGATCCGGTGGCATTTATCTCTGCAACCCAGAGATCCGCATCACCCTGGTTTTTGGTGACATCACCATCAACCGAAAATGTCTCCCCGGATAGATAGGCCCCTCCATTCGGTGATAACTCTACTTTCCAGACATTATCACTGAAGCTTCCTCCATAGGTCTTTTCCCAGATCTTTTGTCCATCAGGGGTAAGTCTGAGAACCCAGATGTCTCCAGACCCATGATTCAGGCTAACATCACCATCAGCAGAAGCACTAACTCCGGCAACGAGGAGATCCCCACCAGGAAGTTCTACAAGTGAATGTCCCCAGTCAAATTTACTCCCTCCAAATGTCTTCTGCCAGAGCAGAGATCCATTAACATCGGTCTTGATCACCCAGAGGTCACTACTCCCATGGTTGGTGGACACATCACCATCAGTGGAATACGTATTCCCTGTCATCGCATACCCACCATCAGATGTTCTGATGATACTACTCCCACTATCACGATTTGACCCTCCAAATGTTCTCTGCCATATGATAGAACCAGCCTGATCAAGACGTATCATCCAGAGGTCACCACCCCCATGATGACCAGACGCATCACCATCATCTGACATTGTATACCCAGCCAAAATAAAGCCTCCATCCGGAGTCTGCAGAACATCTCCCCCTTCGTCGGTCAGGTTCCCCCCATACACTTTCTTCCACAGGGGATCTCCGGTCGAAGAGAGACGAAGAATCCAGAGATCACCGTTCCCATGATACCCCGAGATGTCCCCATTGTTTGATCCAGTCGTTCCAACGATGATAGAACCTCCGTCAGTAGTCGACTTTACTGATAAACCATAGTCAGACTCATTCCCACCAAATGCCCGATTCCAGAGGGGAGTCCCATCCGCGCCGAGCCGGACAACCCAGAGATCTCCATTTCCTTGTGCCCCGGTGACATTTCCATCAGATGAGTATGCTACTCCGGTTATGAGCATCCCACCATCTGCGGTTGAATCAAGACTATATCCCCATTCTTCCCCCGATCCACCAAGGGTCTGTTGCCAGAGGATATCACCAGGAGCTGCTGATCCAGGCTGAATAAGAAGCAATAAACCAATTAATATAAAAATACTGACCTGTAGTTTCATACACACATTACCCCACCATTTGCAATTATATATTCTGATGTTATATGGGGAAAACTGATATCAAGGTTTCGAGAGTTTAAACAATTCAGGTCCGGATAAATCAACCTGTAGAATCCTTGATAGGATTGGGCAAATCTGGAAAACTGATTCATTCAATCGTAAAAACAACAGTGCAGAAAAAAGATGGGATGATTGAATTTATGCAGAAACAGCGGTAGTGTTGGATTCGGTCAGATTCGCTGCAGGCATAGTTGCATTCACATCAACTGGTGACTCTACCATGGTTGGTTTTGCAATAACTGCTGGAGCAGGTTTCTTTTCGTCAGACATATACACACCTGCACCAATCCAATAGTTCCCATCGACATCAGTGACATATGAGACCTTCTTTGTAATTGCACCCTTGTTCATCAGATCTGCTTCAGAGTACGTTACAAAGCCACCTTTTCCAGCCTTTGCGGTATCCCGCATCTGCTGGACATAGCGGAATCCGGTTGAATCAGTCAGACCAATCTGGTTAGTTCCAGTGTTACTTAGGCTATATGGCAGGGCAAGAGCCTTCCCATCATAGTCGTAGGCAAAGATATACATCTTGTCATTGACAAAGCCGCCTACCGGGTTGTTGAAAGTTGTAACAGCTGCAGCCTTTCCACTGTTCTTTGCAAAGGTACGTGCATCAGTGACAAACTGGACCAGAGTATCATTGACGAGGTCAGGCTCAGCAGCCGGCTGCTCGGTGGATCCACTGGTCACATTTGTCTCTGCTTTAGATGCAGTTCCGAGGGTTGCTAATGCCTGCTTAGCGGCATCAGTCACGTTCTCTGCCTTTCCAGAAACAGCATCAACGGTCGTTGCTACTTCTTTAACAGCATCGGTCATATTCTCAGCCCCGGCAATCCCGACGGTTGCTGCTGCCTGCTCGACAACATCAGTCACATTTTCAGCCTGTGATGCTACAGATCCAACAGTTGCTGCTGCCTCTTTGGCAACATCAGTCACATTCTCAGCCTGCGCAACAGCTGCCCCAACGGTTGAGGAGTTCACAGACTCCGCAATTGCACCAGAGGCGAGCAAGGAGACGAGAACTACGAGGATACATCCAATCCAGAAGATTGATCTCATGCACCTATTCATTCACTACGAAGGTATTTATGAGTGATTATTATCAATCCGTATCGCAGCAGGAACCAGGAAAAAGAAGAGTATTTCGGGATTGGATCAATACAATCATCCAGATCAGTACATCAGGAATTGGGAGATCATGAACCGAATGGGAAAAAAGAGAGGTTTCACAGATAGCAGAATGTTTCAACTGATAGAGACTTTTCCCCATTTGGATCCCGGTACACCGCAGATCGGACAGGCACCAGGGGGAGTATTGAGAGCAATATTTCCACAAACCGGACAAAGAAATACGTCTTCCAGATCCAAATCTTTTCCTGATTTTACCGCGGCTAGAGCCTTCTCGTACAAACCGGCATGAACCTGCTCTGCTTTCATTGCATAGGTAAATGAGCGGGTTGCATCACTATTCCCTTCTCCTTCAGACTCTTTGATAAATCCGGGGTACATCTCGGTGAACTCTTCAGTCTCTCCAGCTATGGAAACCGCAAGATTGTCAGCGGTTGATGGGACTCCATATACTGACAGGTGACGTCGGGCGTGTATTGCCTCTGCTTCTGATGCGGCTTTAAAGATCTTTGCAACATGAGGAAACCCTTCTTCTGCTGCCTTATCTGAGAATGATGCATATTTTCGGTTTGCCTGAGATTCTCCGGCAAACCCTGCTTTAAGGTTATCCTTTGTACTCATACCGAATTATTTTGCAGAGAACCTTAAATCAGTTCGGATCAGAATCCTTCTCCTGACCCCTCATATCAGACCCAAAGAACAGAACCAACTCCTTCTTTACGTTACCTGAACCAACCTGAAACGAGGGCATTTGTGGGTACCATGGTTGCAAAAAAAATGCGAGAAATCGACCGGCTTGATCGTCCAAGAGAAAAGATTGAGAAACGGGGGGCCGGATGTCTTGCAGATCATGAGTTGATCGCTGCAATACTTGGAAAAGGAACCTGGAATCGGGATGTACTAGAGATCTCGCGGGAGGTTGCTACAATGCTGAAGAAAGACGACCTGCCAAAATATAATGAACTGATCGGAATTGAGGGGATCGGGCAGTCAAAAGCTTGTATTCTCCTTGCCTGTTTTGAGATTGCACGGCGATACGGAACACCTGAAGAGGAACCAGTACGTCGGATTACCAGTCCGGTTGATATCCTAAATATTTCTGATGTCAAAGATCTGAAGACAAAAAAGCAGGAATATTTTCTGACGGTGACCCTCAATGGGGCATCAGAAGTGATCAAATCCCGGACAATCACCATGGGGCTGCTCAATCACAGTCTTATTCATCCCAGGGAAGTTTTTGCTGATGCCATTGCAGATCGGGCTGCTACCATCGTATGTATTCACAATCATCCTTCAGGAAATCTTGAGCCAAGCAGTCAGGATATTCAGATTACCAGCCAACTCGTCAGTGCCGGAGAGATACTCGGGATTAACGTAGTTGACCATGTCATCGTCTCAAAGAATGGAATTCTATCTCTTCGGGAATCCGGATATATTTAA
>JAZDKH010000468.1:0-3792 GCA_043803325.1 Methanobacteriota archaeon
TGATTCTAAAGTTCCACCGGCTCGGTCAGAGATCGTTTAAAACAGTCCAAAGAGCACGCGGTTTTCTCCCTGACAAAGGGCATTGTCCCTGGATTTTTGCATCGCATTTCTCAGCTGAACAGGAGTATATCGCCCTCTCAACACTTCACCGTACGGTGTCGGTTCCGGTTCCGTTTTTGATGAACCGCAATGTTGTTGTTATGGCACTCATAAATGGGGGGACTCTGAACACGATAATTCTGGATGAACCAAAGCGATTTTTTGAAGAACTCATCAGTCAGGTTACTGCAGCGTATAAACTCGGATTTATCCATGGTGATCTATCAGAATATAATATTATGACCGATGGAGAGCGACCGGTTATTATTGACTGGCCACAATGGGTGCCCCCCACCCATCCAAATGCAGAAGAGGTCCTGGAACATGATATCAGAACGGTCTGCCAGTATTTCCAGCGGAAATACTCTCTGAATATTGATATCGATGATATTCGGGGTGGAATAGTCGGGTGAAGGTCTTTGGTATTGACATTATTAAGGGATCGGTCCGTTCACGGACCGTGGCTCCGAAGTATGCACTTGTCATTGCTGATGAAGGATCGGTAATCAATGAAGAGAGTGTCTCTCTTTTTCGTCTCATTCGATTAGTACATCGGTATAAACCTGATATCCTGGCAGTGGATAGTATTCAGGAGGTAGCCCAGCATACCCAGGATGTGTACCGGTTTATCGAACTCCTCCCCCCCCAAACGAAGTTTGTTTCAGTCACCGGAGGCGAAAAGCAGACCGGGCTTATTCAGATCGCTGCACGATTTAACATCACATTTAACCGGTTTGACCCATATGCAGAAGCACGGGCAATAGCCCAGGTTGCTGGGCAGGGAGTAGGAGTTGAAGTAGTTGCTTTTGAGAAAGAGACTGAGATCGTAGTCTCAAGAAACCGGTCTCCAGGAAAGGGGGGATGGAGTCAGAACAGATATACCAGAAAAATTCATGGAAATGTTCTCACGTATGCCAGGGAGATTGAGGATTTATTACAGAGATCTGCTCTTGACTTCTGGAAGAAAGAGTTCAAGGCATTTGGCGGTGTCTCACGGGTAGTCTTTCATGTCAGAGAGAAGCGTGAACAGGTGCCTATCCCGTCATCACGCGGAGGGGATGTCCAGGTCAGAATATCTGGGAAACGCCTGGATCGGATCCAGTACAGACCACTCAGTACCCGCCCACCCTATCTGATTGTCGGAATAGATCCAGGTACGACGGTTGGTATTGCAGCATTTAATCTGAACGGAGAGTTGATCAAGGCCCATAGTTCCCGGCAGATGAGGATGGGTGATGTGATAGAACTCCTGTATTCTCTCGGAAAACCGATTATCATAGCTTCTGATGTATCCCCGATGCCATTTTCAGTAGAAAAAATTCGTCGTGCATTCCAGGCGATCCCCTATACCCCAAGACAGGATATCAGTGTGGAGACGAAGTATGCACTGGCCGGGCAGTATCCCTATCGAAATGATCATGAACGTGATGCACTCACTGCTGCCATTGAGGCATCAAAATTCTGGAACCATAAATTTAACAACATTCTCAAGCGAATTCCTGCGGGCATTGATACAGATGAGATCAGAGCCGGCCTGATCAGGGGTCATTCTCTCGAACAGATCATACGGACCCTTCAGGGCTCCCATACGAAAGAGGAGGAAAAGAGGCCTGATGTTATCATTGACACCTCAGACGAGCGGGTCAGAGTTCTTGATGGTCTGGTCAAAGATCTCAGGGCAGTTGTCATTGATCTCCAAAAAGATCTCGAGACACTCAGGGCTGAGACCAGAAGACAAAAGAGAGAGATAGCATCCCTCAGATCGGCACGAACTGAGAAGGTCAGGATAGAACCAGATATTGCCAGACGGGATCTCATCATTGAGAACCTGAAAAAGAGACTTCGTTTAGAAGAGAAAAACAACAAAAAACTTCAAAAACGGTTAAAAGGGATAAAAGAAGCAGAGAGAGGAGGGACTCAGGAGTGTGTACAGATCGTCAAAGTCCTGCCAGATCTCTCACGGGAACGTATCAGACAAGTATCTGAACGGTTAGGCCTGAAGCCCGGGGATGTTCTCTATGTCAAGTCTCCGGGGTCATGGGGGAAGAACAGTATTCATGACCTGGCTGTGGCAGAGATCGGATCAATTATTATCGGGGAGAAGACTTCCGGCCCTCTCTCTGATGAATTGAGAGCCCTCTTCTTTGCAGAGAATCTCCCTCTCGTCACCAGAAAAAATGTTGAAGTCCAGGTCAGGGGAGATTTCGGATCGTGTGACCCGGACCAGCTTGAAGAAGCGATACGGGGATGGAATAATGAACTCGAAGAGTTCAGGTGTGAAAAGAGCGAGGAGATGATCACCGGACTGTTCAAAGAATACCAGGCAGAACGGGAACGCCAGGTGAGAAAGAATGGATGACCGTGAACTACTGACAATAATATGCCCGATTCTCGGAGACGAGACGTGTTCGGATGACTGCGCAGTGCTTCCCGTGATCACCGGGATACCGGTTGTCTCTACAGATATGCTCCATGAGAAGACTGATTTCCCAACAGGAATGACAGACTGGCAGATCGGGTGGATGGCAATGGCAGTAACTCTCAGTGACCTCGCAGCCATGGGAGCTACTCCCCGATTCCTCACCCTTGCAATCGGGTTAGATCGGGAAGATCGCCTGTCAGGGATCATTCAGGGTGCACAGGCTTGCTGCGCTGCGTTTGATGCGGTATATGTTGGTGGTGATCTTGACTCACACCATGAACTCACCCTTGTCTCAACTGGTATCGGAGAAGTAACCGCGGGAAAACCTGTCCGGAGAAGCGGAGCCAGGCCAGGGGATGTCATCGGGGTCACCGGTATCCAGGGACGGGCGATGGCTGGCCTTCAGGGAGATCATCAGTACTGGCGGGATCTCTGCGAACCACAACCCAGGATACGAGAGGGCATTATTCTGCGCAATATGGGCGCTACCTCTATGATGGACATCAGTGACGGACTGGCCCTTTCTATCCATGACCTCATGAATGCCTCAGGAACCGGTTGCCGGGTCATATCAAGCCAGATACCGATGATATCAGGCTATCCGGATGAGAAGAGGCTGCAGTATGCATTATATGGAGGAGGGGATTTTGAGCTCGTCTTTACTCTTCCGAATCAACATAAAGATCTTCTGCCAGGATCAGTACGCATTATCGGGGTCGTGACTGATGCCCGGATGGTGCTCCTGGATGAGGAGCCGCTGCCGGCAAAAGGGTATCTTCACCACTGGTAAGTATACCACCAGTAGTGATAATTTCTCGTAAAGCCGGTGTATCCCCGGTACAGATTATCTTTTATTCTGTTCAGATATAATTCATCATTAATTTTTTTGAAATAGGGGAATGCCTCTGTTATCTTCCCCTCCTTATACAAAGATCTCCCCATCCCATACAGTGCATCCTGATTTTCAGGTTCTAATTTTAGTGCGGTGGTAAAATCTGCCATGGCTTTATCGTCGAGATCCACTTGTTGATACGCAGCACCCCGATTCACATATGCAACGGTAATATTAGGGTTGATATTTATGGCATGAGTATATGCATCAATTGCACCATATGGGTAACCCTGCTGGAAATGAGCATATCCAAGGCTCACCCATGCATCAGTCATATTAGGGGCGATATCAATAAGACGTTGATAGATCTGCTCTGAAATATCAAACTGCTTTGCCCGGTCAGCAGCATACCCGGTATTCATAAGAGCCAGGGTGTCGT
>JAZDKH010000469.1:0-9231 GCA_043803325.1 Methanobacteriota archaeon
GAATTTAGAATTAGTTGGTGCACACATAACAGTGAGTGGTTCTCACATACAATATTTCTCTGCACATTCACACGATTCTTCCTATCCCCATGAAAGGGTGTGGGGGCGATCGGAGGATTGATTTGTAAGGAGGTACTATACCGCAGCCCTTAAGTTCCTGATAACTCAATATATACCAGCTTACAATACAGGTTAGGTTCCATGAGCGAAGCGGTTGAACATAATGACGCACGACGGCGTTATGAATTTAAAAAGATGCTTGAACGGCTGCAGGCCAAGGAAGGGAGTGGAACTGAGTTAATCTCGCTCTATATCCCTCCTGACAAGCAGATCTATGATGTTACCGCGCAGCTGCGGGACGAATTTGGTCAATGTGCAAATATCAAATCAAAACAGACACGAACGAATGTCCAGAGTGCAATATCAAGCATTCTTGCCCGCCTCAAAAATTATAATCGACCACCTGCCAGCGGTATGGCGATATTCTGTGGCGCAGTGAACAAACAAGGAGATCGGCAGGATCTGGAGTGTGACGTCGTCTATCCACCACAACCTCTCAATCTTTCCATGTACCGGTGCAGCTCGAAGTTTGAACTCGAACCTCTACGTGAGATGCTGGAAGAACAGTCGGTATATGGTCTTCTGGTTCTGGACCGGCGTGAGGCATACTGGGGATTCCTTCGGGGAAATCGAATCGACCCTATGGGGGGGACGACTTCTACTGTTCCAGGAAAACAACGGAAAGGTGGCCAGTCTAGTGTCCGGTTTGAACGCCTGCGATTGATTGCAATAAACGACTTTTATAAGAAAGTTGGTGAGCGCTCCAGTGATATCTTCATGAGTGAGAAGGACTTTTTCAACCGGTTCAAAGGTCTGCTCATCGGTGGCCCATCCCCTACGAAAGAAGAGTTTGAACAAGGACAATTCCTGCATCATGAAGTCCAGAAACGAATTCTTGGAATTTTTGATGTAGCATACACGAACGAGAGCGGACTTCCTGAGCTGGTAGACGCAGCTGAAGATGCACTCAAAGGCCAGTCCGTGATTGAAGAGAAGCACATCATGGAGCGCTTCTTCAAAGAACTGGTGAAGGAAAACGGCCTTGCCGCATATGGTGAACAGAGTATCAGAGCGAATTTAGAGCTCGGGTCGGTAGACATGTTACTTCTCTCAGACAAACTCCGCAAAACACGCCTTATTATAAAATGTGATGCATGTGGTTTCACTGAGCAGAAGACCGTTCAGATAGAACCAGGGAGAGATGCTTCAGATCTCGAATTTGGCACCTGCCCTACCTGCACTTCACCCCTTCAACTCATAGAAGAACATGATATCGTCGATGAATTGACGCTTCTCGCAGATGCGAGCAATAGTAGTGTCTCAATTATATCTGATGATTTTGAAGAGGGTTCTCAATTATATAGTGCATTTGGCGGAATAGCGGCTATTCTCAGATACAGGACCGGACTCTGATGTACATCACAAAGTGTGACCAAATCAGCGGTATGCTCAGGGAGTATACTGGCAGAAATGACGTACTCATCGTCTCAGGCGGGGATCATGCTGATCTGGCGTCAACCGTGGCATTTGCCCTTGCAAAAGAGAGGAAGCAATCACCAGCCCAGATAGCGCAGGATATGGTTAATACGCTCGCAGAACGATTCATGGATGAACTCTCTGTCCGGGTTGAGGCAACCGGACCGTATATCAATTTTCACTTTGAAGGAACGTATTGCGCAAAAGTTCTTGAATCGGCAGTTATAGCCGGGTATGGATCTCTCCTTTCAAAGAGTGAACGGGTTGTTCTCGAACATACCAGCGCTAATCCAAACGGCCCTCTTCATGTCGGACATATCAGGAACACGATCATCGGGGATACGCTCGCCCGGTGTTTCCGAAAAGCAGGGTACCCACTCGAAGTCCAGTACTATGTCAATGATATGGGAAGGCAGATCGCGATCGTTGCATGGGGAGTGGAGAGACAGCAGGCTGACATCCATGCACCCGGAAAAGGGGATCATCTGATTGCTGATGTATATATTGAGGCAAATAAACAACTCACCGCAGATCCTTCCCTTAACGAAGAGATAGATTCATTGATGCAGAAGGTTGAAGCAGGGGATCCCGCAATCTTTCAACGCTTCAAAATTCCTGTCCGGAGATGTCTCGATGGATTTAAAGAGACTCTCATCGGGCTGCATGCAAAGCATGATCGGTTTGTGTACGAGAGTGATTTTGTCAGGAATGGCGATACCAGCAAGATACTCGCACGAATCGGACACATGACTGAAGCAGTCCATGAAGAGACGCTTGCTCTTGACCTGAGCTCGTTTGGATTTGAGAAAAAATACATCCTCAGGCGTTCAGATGGAACAAGCGTATATGCGGCCCGTGATATTGCATTTCATATCTGGAAGGGTCACAATTTTGACAGGCTCATAGATATCCTTGGTGCAGATCACAAACTCATAGGAAAGCAGCTTCAGGCCACAATGGAATTGTTAGGGGAAAAAGTTCCTGAAATTGTCTTTTTTGAGTTTGTGTCACTCCCCGAGGGTTCGATGAGCACCCGGCGGGGAACCTTTGTTTCTGCAGACGAACTTATAGAAGAGGCAGGGCGCAGGGCTATGGAAGAGGTTACCGCCCGCAGGCCAGAACTCGACGAGCAGACGAGACTCAATATTGCAAAAGGGGTAGCAGCAGCAGCGATCAGATATGACATCGTGAAGACCATCCCTGAAAAAAGTACAATATTTGACTGGAAAGAAGCTCTTGATTTTGAGAAACAGAGCGGCCCATATATCCAGTATGCTCATGCCCGGGCTTGTAGTATTTTAGAAAAAGCAGGAGATTTTCCGCATTTTTACGGGGCTGAAGGGGAATGTGAGATTGCTCTTGCCAAACATATCGCACGATTCCCGTACCTCATCAATCAAGTGGTTGAAGAATTAAAGCCCCATCTCCTTGCTATCTACGCACGTGAGTTAGCGGATCTTTTTGGGTCATTCTACCATGCAGAACCAGTATTGAAAGCACAGGGAACCATAAGGGATCGGCGGCTCACCCTGGTTGATGCTACCCGGAATACCCTGAAAGAAGCGTTAGAGACGCTGGGGATAGATGCGCTCAAGGCGATGTAAATTATCAGATGACAAAAATCCGGCGATATCACTTCGCAGGATGGGTTATCTCTTCTTTGATCCCTCATCTTCAGCCGCTCTGAAACCCTGTCTCTGGTGTAAGCGGGCTTTGACAGGCGGGGAGATGTGCTATAAGCACCAGTTTTATGGTATTGAAAGTCACCGATGTGTACAACTGACTCCCACACTCAGGTGCAACCATCGGTGTCTCTTCTGTTGGAGATCTTTTGAACATGATTACCCAGGTGAAAAAGACCTGCCACCACAAGAGATTGTTGATCGGATCCCTTTTCTTCAGAAAAAAGGACTGTCCGGGCATAAGATTTCGCCAAAAGTCACTCCAGAACGATGGGAAGAAGCAATACACCCGAATCAGGTTGCGATCTCTCTTTCTGGCGAACCCACTCTGTATCCATATCTCTCTGATCTGATAGGGATACTTAATCAGAAAGGGTGTACAACCTTTCTCGTATCAAACGGGACAAACCCGGAAGAACTTCAGCAGTGTAAACCATTCCAAAAGTATGTCTCATTGGCTGCAACAGATCGGGAGACATATCTTCGGGTGGCCCAGCCAATCGAAGATTATTGGGACAGACTTGGTGAGAGCCTTATTTCTCTGGGCAAAGAAGCAGATCGCGGCGCTAGGACAGCGATTCGCATCACCCTTGTAAAAGGAGTGAATGACCACGATCCGCAGGGATTTGCCCGGATGATCCAGGAAAGCGGAGCGACATTTGTGGAAGTGAAAGCGTACATGCATGTCGGGTATAGCCAACGTCGTTTGAGCATCGGGAATATGCCCCTCTATGATGATGTCACATCTTTTGTGAGATCAATGCTCCCAGGTTGTGAATATTCGATCCGAGGAGAAAACCCTCTCTCCCGAGTCGTTTGTCTTGAAAAAATGAATCCATGAGAAAATTATGAAGTTTGATGCAGAGGAGTTCAGAAAAAATGCAAAAGAGAATTTTTATGAAGCCTGGCATGCAGGTACTTCAGTTATTACCCCACCGGGTGCAGATAGAACATATCCCAGGCTCCAATATCGCCGGGCTACTGCACACCCTGTTTTTTCAACTATCCAGAAGTTGCGTGAAGCATATCTTGCCATGGGTTTTGATGAGGCAGAAAATCCGATCATCGTTGATGAACAGGAAGTATACCGCCAGTTTGGCCCTGAGGCAATGGCTGTGCTCGACAGGGTCCATTATCTGGGCGGATTGCCCAGACCCAATGTAGGAATAGGAAAGGACCAGATAGAGAAAATTGCGGGAATCATCGGCCATCAACTAACTGAAGCAGATGAAGAATCACTCAGAAAGACCCTCCATGCCTATAAAAAATCTGAAATAGATGGCGATGACCTGACCCATGAAATTGCGATGGTTCTTACCACTGACGATGCGCTAGTTGTAGAAATTCTGGATAAAGTATTTCCTGAATTCCGTGATCTGAAACCAGAGTCAGGGCGACAGACGCTTCGATCCCATATGACCAGCGGGTGGTTCCAAACCCTTGGAGCGATATGGGATAAAGTACCTCATCCCATTATGCTCTTCTCAATAGATCGCTGCTTTCGCAGAGAACAAGCAGAAGATGCGCAACGGTTGATGAGTTATCACTCCGCATCCTGTGTGGTTGCTGGTGAAGATGTCACCGTAGAGGATGGAAAAGCAGTTGCACGTGCGTTACTCTCCTCCTTCGGATATACGGACTTTGAATTCAGACCTGATGAGAAGCGATCAAAGTACTATATGCCTGATACCCAGACTGAAGTGTATGCATCCCACCCAAAACACGGATGGGTAGAAGTAGCAACTTTCGGAATTTATTCGCCCTCATCTCTTGCCAATTATGGTATTGGTGTTCCGGTGATGAACCTTGGTCTTGGGGTAGAGCGTCTCGCCATGATCACAACTGGTTCAAATGATGTCAGGGAAATGTGTTTTCCACAGTTTTTTCCAAAACTGTACTCAGACACTGATATCGCCCGTGCAGTCGGGCTTGACCAGGAACCGGTAACCATCGCAGGAAAACAGATAGTTCGTGCAATCAGGGATTCCGCAATAGCAAATTCAACAGAGATCGGCCCATGTTCTTTCAAGGTCTGGGATGGGCAGCTCTATGGCAAGAATATTTCTGTATTTGTAGAAGAACTTGAAGAAGGAGCAAAACTTTTGGGTCCGGCCAGCATGAATGAGGTATTTGTTCAAAACGGGTCAATATTAGGTGTTCCTGACACAGAAAAATTTGCATCAGTCAGGAAAGAGGGCGTCACCACAGGTATTTCATATCTGGAATCAGTGGCCGCTAGTGCTGCAGCGTCCATAGAACGAGCTGCCCGATGTGGACAGGGAACATCAGTTCAGGTAAAAATGGCGCGTCTTCCCGGAGATATCAATCTCAAAATAGCGCAGTATGCGATGAGGTTCATCACAGATAATAATCACAAAATCGACGTTAGAGGACCGGTTTTTCTAACGATCAGATCTGATATTCAGGATTGTGATCAGACACCCGAAGAAGGAGATGTCATAGAGGTATTTGTCTTAATTTATACTCAAACCCAGATATTTTCCCCCCTATACTCTTTTACCTATAGCACTCTTCTGGCCCTGTTTTACGGAAAGATTATCTTGACCTGGAGCAACATTCAAACGATTGGAGATCAGAGGTATCTACTGAAGGTTTCCTAAATATTGGAAGATGGGGATGTAATAATGGATGGGATTCGTGTAATTAAGCCGGCAGTTCTGCTGGTAATTCTATTATGTGTTCTAATGGTGGGTGCGGCTGCGGTTCCACCGCTCCCGGCAGAGTTCTACGGGACTGCGTCACTACAGGGGAGTGCTGCACCTGCAGGTATGGTTCTTGTCGCAAAGATTAATGACCAGGTACGGGGTCAGTTGACTCTTACGGAGGCCGGTAAATATGGTGGGACTGGTATCTTTGATGATAAACTGGTAGTTGCCGCTACTGAGGATGATCTCAAAGCGAGTGCCGCATCTGTCAGTTTCTCGATCGGAGATTACAAAGCAGATCAGGTTGTGCCTTTTGAAGCGGGAAAGGTTCAGAAACTGGATCTGACATCAGGTGGCACATCTGGTGTTGATGCAGACTTTGTAGGAGTTCCAACATCAGGGAATGCCCCTCTAACGGTTCAGTTTACGGACAAGTCTGCCGGTAGTCCGACAATGTGGGCATGGAATTTTGGTGATGGCGGGACTGATATGGTTGCCAATCCATCCCATACCTACTCAAGTGCAGGTACATACACGGTTAATCTGACCGCAAGCAGCCAGACTGGTGGTTCTAGTATTGAAGAAAAGGTCGGGTACATAACAGTATCGAACTCAGGAAATGTTGATGCAGACTTTGTGGGAGTTCCAACATCAGGTACAGCTCCTCTGACGGTTCAGTTTACTGATATATCTACAGGAAGCCCGACCATGTGGGCATGGAACTTTGGCGATGGCGGTACCGATGTGGTTGCCAATCCGTCTCATACCTACGCAATTGCTGGTAATTACACAGTAATATTAACGGCAAGCAGTCAGACCGGAGGAACAAGCATTGAAAATAAGGTCGGGTATATATCCGTCTCACCATCGGGCAGTATTGATGCTGACTTTGTAGGTGTTCCAACGTCTGGAACCGCTCCTCTGACAGTTCAGTTTACTGATACATCTACAGGGAGCCCGACCATGTGGGTATGGAACTTCGGCGATGGCAGTACAGATTCAGTCGCTAATCCGTCACATGCATACACAAGTGCCGGTACATACACGGTATCTCTGACTGCAAGTAGCCAGACCGGTGGCTCAAATGTTGAAAATAAGGTAGGGTATATCACCGTCAATGGCAGTGGAGCCGGGCCAAAGGCCTCATTCACCGTGGATAAGAGGAGCGGGCCAAAACCCCTTACGGTCAACTTCACTGATACTTCTACCGGCTCCCCAACGATGTGGCTGTGGGACTTCGGAGATGGTACTAATGATTCAGATTCAAATCCAATCCACACGTATCAACAAGCCAGTGTGTATACAGTAAAACTGACTGCATCCAACATAGACGGAACTGATACGAAAGTTGAGACGGATTTCATCTCGGTCACCGGTGATATTCCTCCACCAGTGGCGATGTTTGAAGCAACCCCGGTCTCTGGTTCTGCTCCACTTACGGTGCAATTTAAGGATCTCTCCATCGGACCACCGACGTCTTATTATTGGGACTTTGGCGACGCAAGTGTGTCAGATCAGGCAAACCCATCACACACCTATGCTAATGCAGGAAGTTATACTATCACCCTGACAGTAGCAAACAGCGGTGGCAGTCATACGATGAAACGGGAGAACTATATTCTGGTAACAGGATCGGGAGGGATCACTGCTGACTTCGTTGCCTCCCCAACTACCGGAATATCTCCATTGACAGTCCAGTTCACCGATACGTCTACCGGCGGCCCCACCATGTGGGCATGGAACTTTGGTGATGGCGGGACTGATTTGGTAGCGAGCCCATCCCACACCTACTCAAGTGCAGGGACGTATACAGTAACTCTTACATCAAGCAGTCAGACTGGTGGTTCAAGCACGAAGACCCGGGAAGGATACATAGTTGTTTCCCCATCAGGAGGAGTAGTCGCAGATTTTACTGGTGTGCCAACTTCAGGAACCAGTCCGTTGACTGTTCAGTTCACTGACTCGTCAACCGGTGGCCCAACGATGTGGGCATGGAACTTTGGTGACGGAGCTACTGATATGGTAGCAAGCCCAACTCACACCTATTCAAACCCCGGTACCTACTCTGTCTCTTTGACGGCAAGCAGTCAGACCGGCGGTTCAAGTACCAAGACAAGAGAGGGATATATCACCGTTAATCCACCAGGTGGAATCATTGCAGACTTTATCGGTGTTCCAACCTCCGGGAATGTTCTATTGACTGTTCAGTTTAGTGATCGAACGATCGGTGGTCCAACCATGTGGGCATGGGACTTTGGCGACGGGAGTAATGATACGGTTGCCAACCCTTCCCATGTATTCAGGAATCCAGGTTCCTACACCGTTAAACTCACTGCAAGTAATGTCCAATCCACAAACAGCGTTACCAAGACCGGATACATCTCAGCATCTCAACCAGGCCCTGGTGGATCGATTAAGATAACATATGCTCCAGACAGATCTCAGGTGTATCTGAACAATCAGCTCCAGGGTGAGACAAAGTTCCTCCAGACCTTCTGGATTAATAATATTCCAGCAGGAGTGAATCAACTCCGTCTTACCAAACCAGGATTCACTGATTACATTCGCGATATATCATTAGGTGCCGGAAAGGTAGCTGAAATAATTGCTGATATGCGGATAAAACCAACCACTAATGGTATTTTAAGTGTGTATACCTATCCAGCAGGTTCTTCAGTGTATGTTGATGGTATTCTGGCAGGGACTGGACCTCTCTGGCTTGCTGATGTGACACCAGGTACTCATGCACTCAGAGTAACGACACCTGACTATCTTGATTGGAACCAACAAATTACCGTGATGGGCGGTGGCAGCGTTACCTATGTGACCGCAGCTTTGTACCCGTCCTGGTGGACTCCAATGTATGGGTATGTGATGGTCTCATCACTTCCAGGGAATGGGGTGGCATATCTTGATGGAATATCACAAGGTATTACTCCCCTGACGCTCTCTCAGGTGAAACCCGGTGTTCATACGGTGCGGGTTGAACTTACCGGATATCAACCATATGAGCAGCAGGTGAGTATTATGGAAGGGAGGACCGCCTATGTTATCGCCCAGATGGGTGGTCAAACCAGTGTTACTCCGATGAGTGTAATGACAGTTGGGAATTCCACCTCTCTATCCTGATTTTTGACTCCATTTTTCTGGACCCCTTATAACTTTTTTACTAATTATTTCGAAGTCTGTAAAAAATATGGGGATGCGATTACCACCTCTGAAACGCAGCCAGGATTAATAAATCGAATAATTCTAAGATATTTGAGGAGAGTTCATTATATCTCTGAATAACAAATAGAATCAGAAGGATTCTTATGCGAGTAAGTAAGAAAAATACGGAATTGACC
>JAZDKH010000470.1:0-5317 GCA_043803325.1 Methanobacteriota archaeon
TCTCTCATGCGGCTTTTCATATTCTCGTCAATTTCCCGGGAAACACTGAAGAAACCAACGGTTGAATCAACAATCTCATCTACTGTCTCATCATTTTTCCATACATCCTGACTGAGCTCTATAACCGGCCGGTATCCCTGCATGTAAAGGTACATAAAGGGAAGATAGAACCCATGCATCCCCTCCTTGAATTCCTTGTTGAAGAGCAGACGATGCAACTCATAGTACGCAGGATCCCATCTCCGATTCACCCAGCCACTATAGTAGCAAACTCCTTTTGATGCCTCCAGCATGAGATTGAAGGTTTGCGGACATCGCACTGCCGGGGTCATGGATGCGATAACCAGATCAAAACTGCCCCTGAATCCCTCGCCATCAAGATCGATCTCATCCCAGGATTTCTGCAGAGTCCGGGTAATGGTAACGCCTTCTTTTGCTGCCCGATCGGTTAATCGTTTCAGCATTTCAGCAGAAAAGTCAAGGGCTGTAACCTTTGCCCCTTTCTTTGCAAGCGGAATAGAGAGTGATCCGGTTCCTGCACCGATATCGAGCACTTGTGCACTCGAAAGGTCAATACCAGTGGTCTCTATCAGGCTCAATATGGTACTAGTCCGCTTCTCTTCCTTTTCGGCTGAAACATTTCGAGAATATCGTGCTGCCATGTTATTCCAGAATCCGGCCTGCATCGGGCCACGGTTCTTCTCCGGGCGGGTCGCTTCTTCCCAGAAATCTGTCCAGTACCTGTTGTTCATATGTGCTGTTGTATTCATCATGTTTCACACCCTCACTATTTTCATAACATCAAGATTTCATGTACTGCCTGATTACTATGAATCCTACCATACTATGATGACTTATTACCCTATATGAGTATTTAAAATAGTCTAATAGGCCACATCTTGTATTACGTAAATAATAAAAAGTATAAAAAATAAATTTCAGTTCAGAAATAATTCAATTTTCTTATTGATAATCAGATCATAGGGAAATAATCACCTCATTTCTTAACCTGACTATAAAACAGGAAATTTACCGGATTTTTACGAGAGTTTAGACTCTTCAATGTAATCAAATGCTATAGATTTTTAGAGGGATATCTACCATTATAACTGTATAAATTTATTCGATTTTCAAAATATTGAACAATCTATCACCTAAAAAACCCAGTACACTACTCAATTCACAATTGTTACAATATTTGCAAATATATTTCACAAGTTATAACTACCTTTATTTCAGTACAATCTAATGTGATGCAAATTAAAATCAGATGTATGTGTGGTACTCTCTCATAGTACTAACATGTTCTGTGTGCATTGCAATATGAACCGGAAGGATCCTTCACGTAGGAGTACTATGAAACGAATAACATCTCTGATAATTCTGGCACTGTGCTGCAGTTTTCTACCAGGCCTTGCACTGGCTGATAGTGACCTCGGGTATGATCTCGGGTCACGTGCAGCTACCGTCGGTATGGATCTGCTCAAATTCAAAGCAGGCGACGAGAATATTCTGGCACTCACAAACGCAGGTCATGCGATGATAAAAGGAGAAACAACCGAACGGGCTCTCTCCGGCATTACCGACGTGTCCGGCCTGCGTGTCGGTGACGGAAATCTCTTTCAGGTAAACCGGCCTGACTGGAAACCCCTGTGGTTCTATTTCTTCAACAAGGAATCCGGAATGGCTACATACTTAGAGCCTGATTCTGCATTTTATGCGATGAGTGCAGAAGAGCAGAAAGCCCTTCCAGCTGACAAAGCCTTCTCTCAGGTCTCCCTTATTATGGTTGATTTGGACAAGATGCTGGCACAACCTGCTGATGGGAATATAACCTTTAGCAAAAAGAAGTTCAGTGGAAACGAATTTTCCCTGATCGGTCTCTCTAACGTCTGGGCAAAGGGGGCTTCGTATGATTTCATGAATGCAGCAGCCTTCCATGATCACCTCTGTCCAGGGGTCACCAGTGGGTACATGATCATCAAGTATGTGGAGAAGAATCTCCCGATAACCAATGCATCAGAGACATACGTGGATATCGGGAGCCCGAACTGGTGTAAAGAGGACGCTTATCAGATGATCTGGGACAGCACTCCTGGTAAGAACAGTATGTTCGTAATGGCTCTCAGTCCTGAAGATGAGGCTACTCTGACAGCAAAATATGGGACAAGGCCAGCAGGAATAATAGTCAAATGGAACGATGTTGCCAAGAAAGGTACTGGAATTGCACTTGGGTTTAACTTTGACCAGGTCACTGAAGAACTGGGTCTTGGAAACTATACCGGACCATCTTGGGCTCCAAAACTAATTCAGGATATCGGCATGACGTCATACGTAGACAAACCCGAGTCATTCATCAAAACCCTGAAAGAATTCCCGGTTGATGAAGCAAACCTGACAAAACTGAAGACAGCAGGGAATAACCCGTACAAAATCCTGGGAATGTTGTAAGGGGAAATATCCCTTCTTAATCCGGATTTTACAACAAAAAACGAGAAATATCTATGAAAAATTTGAAAATTATTATCCTGACAGGTATGCTGCTTCTGGCACTCCTGGCAGTACCTGCCTGTATGGCAGCAGACACCACAGGTGCAGAGAAGACGATCACCGACGGGTTTGGAAGATCGGTAACCATCCCTGCTGAACCAAAAGAAGTCATCTGCTCCGGATCCGGCTGTCTGCGGTACCTGACCTATCTCAGTGCTCAAAACCTGATAACCGGCGTCGACAGTATTGAGAAGGAAACGCAGAAGATGGATGCACGAGGATATGCCCTCCTGAATCCCCAGTTTAAAGATCTTCCTCTCATCGGTGAGTTCAGAGGAAAAGATGATCCAGAGAAGATCATCGCACTCGCTCCAGAACTCATATTTAAGATCGCTTCTACCGGAGCATCGGAGGGAGATGAACTTACTAAAAAGACCGGTATTCCAGTCGTTTTGATGCCATACGGTTCACTCAGGAATGCAGAAGAACAGGAACAGATGTTTGCAACACTTCGGCTGATGGGAGACATCACGGGAAAGCGTGACCGTGCAGATGAACTGATTTCATATATCGAAGAGACGATCGCAGATCTGCAGACCAGAACGAAGGATATTTCTGAGTCTGAACAGAAGACTGCCTATATCGGCGGTGTCAGTTATGCCGGCGCTCATGGAATCATCTCAACCGAGCCAGCATATCCGCCATTCATCTGGACCAATGTGAAAAATGTTGCCGGAAAGATGGGAACCCAGCATGCTGATGTTGCGAAAGAAGCCATTGTAGATTGGGATCCAGACTACCTGTTCATGGATATCGGAACCATCCAGAATGATAATGAGGGAGGAATCGGGGAGCTGAAGTCAGATTCTGCACTGGCAGGACTGAAAGCACTAAAAGACGGAAACGTGTACGGAGTTCTGCCGTACAACTTCTACAGTACCAACTATGAAAACGTCCTGGCTGATGCATACTTTATCGGGAAGACCGTGTACCCGGACAAATTTGCTGATATTGATCCCCAGGTAAAGACTGATGAGATCATGACCAAATTCTTTGGTTCATCCCCGGCGGACAAGATCAATTCCCAATATAATAACCTGGGACTGACCAATTTAACCATCTGATATAGGAATGATCAAATCCTGTAATCTTTGTATTTTTTTGGGGTATTCGGATGCATTTCGCTGATGGGAAACCCCCTGCTGATTATCTCGGATATATCAGGGTGAAGATCCTGTGCATCCTCGCCGGGATATTACTAGTATTTCTTCTGCTGATCCTCTCGATATCAGTCGGAGCAGTCTCTATTCCCCCCGCTGAAGTAATGTTCACCCTGCTCGGACAGAATGTAAATTCCAAATGGGATACCATCATCTGGAATATCCGTCTGCCCCAGGCATTGACCGCTATTGTGGCCGGGGTCGGGCTCTCGGTTGCCGGAGTTGCGATGCAGTCAATCCTGAGAAACCCGCTGGGTTCTCCCTTTACGTTAGGGATATCGAACGCCGGGGCTTTTGGTGCGGCAGTATCTGTTATCCTGCTCGGAACCGGAGAGATTCACTCCACCGTAGCCGGGGCTATCACCATCAACAATCCATACACCACCACGATCATGGCATTCATCTTCTGCATGATCGCGACCGGGGTGATACTGATGATCTCCCAAATCCGGGGAGCATCACCTGAGGTGATGGTGCTGACCGGGGTTGCATTGTCCTCGCTCTTTACTGCAGGAACGATGTTTCTGCAGTATTTTGCCTCAGATACTCAGCTTGCTGCAGTGGTCTTCTGGACATTTGGTGATGTCGGGCGGACAAACTGGTCTGAACTCACTCTGATGACCATACTCGTCGCCCTGTCCACGATCTATTTCCTTGCCAACCGCTGGAATTATAACGCTATTGATGCAGGGAATGAGACGGCAAAAGGGCTCGGTGTCAATGTAGAGCGGATCCGCCTCTTTGGGATGACCATCGCTGCCCTTATCACCGCAGTTCTTGTCGCATTTCTCGGGGTTATCGGATTTGTCGGTTTGGTCTGTCCCCACATGGTCCGACGGATCATCGGTGATGATCAGCGGTTTCTGATACCTGGATCCTGCGTGATGGGAGCGGTCCTACTCCTTGCATCTGACACGGTGGCCCGACTCATTGTAGCCCCTTATGTTCTACCAGTAGCGGTCCTTACTGCTTTCATGGGTGCACCGGTCTTCATCTACCTCATTATTAGGGGGTACAAACGATGATCCTCAATGTGGAAGAACTGCAGTTTCTGTACCGGAACCGGGAGGTGCTTGAGAGTGTTGCATTCGAGGTAAACCATGGGGAGATTGTTGCTATCCTCGGTCCAAACGGCGTCGGAAAGACCACTCTGCTCAAATGTCTGAACCGGATTTTAAGACCTAAAACCGGACAGATATACCTTGACGGATCAGAAATCGGCGATCTTGATACCCTTGAGATCGCCAGAAGAGCAGGATATGTCCCCCAACGAGTTGAAACAGGCAGGTTGACTGCCTTTGATGCGGTGCTCTTAGGGCGGCGTCCTCATATCATATGGGACGTAACCTCCCGGGATTTGAGTATCGTGGATGCGATCTTCACCAGGTTCTCTATGGAACATCTCCGGCTTTCGTACATCGATGAGATGAGTGGCGGTGAACTGCAGAAGATAGCGATCGCCCGGGCCCTGGTCCAGGAGCCGAGGATTCTGCTCCTTGATGAACCAACCAGTAGTCTTGACCTGAAGAACCAGGTTGAGATACTCTCCACCATTGTGAATATCGTTCGTGAGCATGGAATTGCCGCGGTGATGACGATGCATGATC
>JAZDKH010000471.1:0-4256 GCA_043803325.1 Methanobacteriota archaeon
GCTAGTTTAGCTTCTGCAAAGTGCCTGGGAATATGATTAGCCTTGTGACGCTGGACTGCAATCTGTGATACCTTGTACTGAGCCGCAATGCTTCGGTTACTCTGCCCTGCCAGTATGGCTTTGTCTATAGAAGATCTTTCAGGATGATTGCAGATTGAACATTTCATCGCCATACGGCCTTATCTCCTGAACCGGTTCAACCGGTCCATACGCCTAGTCTTCCTGGTCACTGGTGCATAGTCTGGCCACTTCGATAGGCTCTATCTGAAAATCAAGTGATTGAAGAAGTTATGAGATGTTGAAAAACGATTACTGAGTATTAGATTATTTCTGTAAATAGACTGAAATGGATTTTCACTGGCCCATATTTATCTTTCCTTCTATGAGTTATCTATTGATTATCAGAATTTATTAGCGTAATCACTGGGAATTCAGACAGAGCCAGCAATGACTTATTTTAGCTTATACAGTTATAATTTTTGTTGGCCCGTTCGTACCCTCAGGCAACAGGATAACTGGGGAGAACGATCATCCCCAAGAACACCCGCAATGGCGGCTGGTCTCACAAATCATATATGGACGGTCAAAGAATGGGTGAGTTTTCCGACTGTACAATGTACCTAGATCACCACCTAATATTCCGCTCTCCTTGATCAGATCCTAATTTACCTCTCTTGTATGCCTCTTTCTATTACCCTTTACGCGTTTATATCATTTACATATGTCCAATAATTATAAGAGAATGAGTATTATCTCCGGATTATGCCGATAACAATAAATAACGGTTTCTGACCCAAATACCATATCAGGGATGCTTAACCTCCCAGGAGGATCCATTCTTGCATGCGGAGATTGTCCTCAATGGGTGTGAGGTTTCATTATGAAGATTATAAAAACCCTGAGCAGCTATCATATCTCGGATAAAAGAGTCCGTATCGAATATCGCTTATCCAGCTCGGTTACCAGGGAGGTATTGTCCGCCCTGTCGCGGGGAGATTGGGTATGTTCTGGTCATCAATATCTGTCTCCTACGTTTGTGATCTCAAAATCTGATGATATCGAGATCCATGGTATCCTCAATAGTCCCATCATTGTGGTGCACTGTTCACCCGGATCGCAATTCTGGATAGAGGAATACCTGTTTGAATTCCTCTCGACAATCCCGGATTCAGAAAGGATGGAATCACCATTTCACCGACTCTATAGGTTCCTCTCTTCCTGGTCCTGGTTCTGATGTTGTAAATGTAGTTACCCTAAGTTTATGCAATATATTTAACAACAAAACAAAGATCAGCATCTTTTATTAAAATAGTGTCACATCAGTACAGTGGTCATAAATGACCCTTGAGGTTTTTACCATGAGAATGAATTGTATTATAGTTCTCTTAATCCTGATAGGAGCACTATTTGCGGTCCCGGTTGTACTAGCCGCGGATAGTCGGACGATTACTGATGTTGCGAGAAATTTAGTCGAAATACCATCAGATGTGTCTCGAATTGTCACAGTAGATCCGTTTACCAGTCAGTTCTTTTTTGTTATCGGTGCAGATGACAAACTTGTTGGAACCTGTATCGGTCCCGCGAACCGTGATCTGGTCAACGTTACTGAGCCATCCCTTGCCTCTCTCCCGTCTGCGGGGTGTAAAACCAGTATCAATTTAGAGCAGTTACTCACCTTAAAGCCAGAACTGGTCATATCAGATCAATCCTATGGCCAGGTTAATGATGATATTAAGCGAGCTGAAGTTCCTCTGGCGGTGGTAAACGTCGAGAAACCGGAGGATCTGATTAAGAGTTATGAGATGATCGGAGAGATCACCGGAAAAGAGAAAGAAACAGCAGATTTTATTTCGTACTACAACGAAAAGACGGACGTTATAAAAAATAACACTGAAAAAATTTCAGATTCCGATAAGAAACGAGTCTATTTTGGTCAGCGGGACCCCTTGTCTACCCTTGGAGATGATTATTATGAAGCGCAGATTGCTGCCCTTGTTGGAGGTAAGAATGTGGCTGAGGGACTCTCCGGAGGAGACAACAAAGTTACCATTGATCAGATTTACACCTGGAATCCTGATGTGATAATTCTCCTTCCATACAATTCAAAGAGTGTAAGTGATATTCTTGCTGATCCTGCATGGCAGTCCCTACCAGCTGTACAGAAAAAGCAGGTGTACCGGATGCCAAAGTATCTCATGTCCTGGGAACTCCCGGTACCAGAGACCATTCTCGGTACCATGTGGCTGCAGAGCACGTTGTACCCTGATAAAGCTAAATTTAATATGAATAATGAGATCAAAGAATTTTACAAGAAATTCTATCGGCTTGATCTGACTTCTCAAGATATTGATGGAATTTTAAAGGATCAGACCCCGATCATCCTGAACAAACCCTCATCTTCATAACCTTTTTTTGGAGTTTATGTATGGAGTGCCAAATCTGCGGCCATCAATGCCAGGTTCATGAGGGAGGAACCGGGAGGTGCCGGATGTATACCTGTACCTCTGGAGAGATCGTTGAACGATTTCCTGATCGGTATCTGGCTATCTGGCCTAGTCCGATAGAGACGGTGCCCCTGCTCCATTATACTCCGGGTGGCAGATATCTCCTTCTCTCCACCCTCGGATGTAATCTTTCATGTCCGGGATGTGTCTCTCATATCCTTGTTAATAATCCTGATCTGATAACAGAAGCTATGAGTCAGGCTTCTTCAGAAGAGATTCTTCATCGAGTAAGTGAGCACTCCTGTCTTGGAGCAGTCTTCTGTTTGAATGAGCCTACTGTCTCGATTGAGACGGTTATTAAGACTTCTCAAACATTGAGAGAGGCTGGATATAAAGTCGGATGTGCTTCGAATGGGTGCATGAGTCCATCGATTCTGGACCGATTTCTGGCAACGATGGATTTCATGAATATTGGCATGAAAGGATCATCTGATGAGGTTTATCAGGAATGTGGTGCTCCTTGTAATATTGAACACGTCTTTGATACCATCCAGCAAGTTCACACCGCTGGTGTCCATCTTGAGATCTCGGTAGTATATCAACATGGCCGGGAGCAGGAAGCCATAGGGGTTGCTGAAAGGTTATCTGAGATTTCTCTAAATATCCCCCTGCATATCATGCGGTTCATCCCATTCGGTGAGGTAGATGCAGATCTTGAGCCCTCTCCCGATGAAGCAGAGGCCCTCCTTTCTTCGTGCAGGCACTTCCTCCGCTGGGTATATCTGTTTAATACCCCCGGTACTGGGAGGCTCAGTACATTCTGCCCAGACTGCGAAACAATTCTTATTGAACGCTCATTTTATGGCCCTATGGGAGCACGACTCACTGACAGGATAGAACACACCCAGTGTATCTGTGGTGTGGAGGTGCCGATCTCGGGTTCATTTTCCCGCAGTCAGGGTTCCGAACCCCGATACCGGGGAGGGTACCGCACCTCGGTTATCCTGAGTTCTGTTGCAAATACGCTCCATCTACTTGGGGTACGAGACAGCCAGGTTGTCAGCAGGATATTGGTAAAGATCCTTTCAGGACGCTGGCTTGAAGATCTCCAGGGGTATTTCTCTTCTCCTGAAGGGTATATTGAGTACATCAGGATTCTCTCTTCATTCGCTGGGATTGAGGGAAAAGTCCAACCTCTCATCGGTTTTTATTTGCATCGTCTTGAGGAGATACAGGTTATTATGCTTCAGGCTCCAAGGCCGAGGGTATATTGTGCTTTGTCACATCCGTTCCTTCCTTCGTATCCCGATAAGATGGAGGTTTCTTTAACTGAGCGAGCGGGTGGAGAGGTATTGAACTATCAGATCCCGCATGATGAGTCCTGTGTAGAATTATTTACCCAAGACCAATTCAATTTATTGCAACCAGATGTGATCATATGCAGCGGAATGGGGAAATCAGATCTCCAGACTTTCCTGGATCATTGTAGGCAGGAATATCTTATTGCCCCGGCTCTGGAAAACGGGATGGTATTTTGCATACCCCGAGAGTATTCCAGTGCAGGACTATTCTGGATATTAGTTCTTGAGTTCCTGGTCAATGCTTTGCACCCGGTACGGCCCCTTTATGATTTGGCTGAAGAAGAGGCAAGTCTTATGGCAATCCTCTCAGATCTTCAATCATAAAGCCATTTGTCAGAGAGAATAGGGTCCATTGGATTTCTAAATTTGGTGAACCCGGATTAGGATATGACATAATCCGTTACAAAACTTTTTTTAGGTTTGGTAAAAGAACGAAATCGTCTTAATCAAT
>JAZDKH010000472.1:0-6336 GCA_043803325.1 Methanobacteriota archaeon
CTGTTTTGAGACACCAAATGCAACCCATGGGTTCTTGGTAATTGCGCCTTCAATTACGCTGATCTCCCCTTTTTCCATTGCAAAAGAGACCTGGTCAGGCCGGGTGACCCGGGCAAACCGGGAAACGCTCACCCATGGAACACCCTCCGGCGTTGCAACACAAAGGTGGCATCCCATCAGTTCAATCCATGCTTTCATCCGTTCGGTCAGTTCAATCTCCATGCTCATCCCCTCACTGAATACGCTCTCCGGTCTTTCCCTTCTCTATCGAATAGATCTCCTCAACATGAAGAACTACCACCCCTCGCTGTGCAGGTTTTGGAAACACAATATCTGGTGGAACTTCTTTTGGTGGTTCAAGTGTGGCCCAATCTCCCCAGATATCCAGGATCTCTTTGGCTTTCACGCCATACCAATCGAAATCAGGAGAAAACCCGTACTCAAAATCGATCGCCTTGCCTTTAAAGACCCAGTCCCGCCCAGAATCAAGCGGATGGCAGATTGCAATGCAACACTCCGGATTCTCCTTCAGGTTCATCTTGGTTTTGAGCAGGAACATGTCAGATATCAGGATCTTGTCAGCTCCGTGTGTTGCAACAAACCTCATAGCAGCAATATTCGGTTTTCCGTCACGGCTTGAGGTAGCCATATGCACCAGACTCCCGCCTTTCCCAGGAACGCGAAGGGCAGCTTTCATCTCATCAGTAAATTGAACCATAATACTCCTCTGTATTTGTGTAGTACTCACAATCCGCACTTATAGTTATCGATATTTCCTGTTACTTCACCGGGTACCCGAATGCTGCAGTCCCAGCCTTTCCGAGTTCTTCTGACAAAGCCTTCTTTACAAGCTGGGTAATATAATAAGGAGTCAGGTCCATCTCTTTACAGGTCATCCGCATCACCGAGACACAAGCAGGACAGATAAAACAGTATCCTTCAGCTCCGGCATCAATAGCATCCTGAATATTCATATGCTGGAATTTCATCGCCCGATCATGCTGGGTGTGGAAGATACTACAGCAACAACAGAGCCGGTTCTCCCCGGTAAACTTTCGTTTGTCTTCAACACAGGTAACTCCTATCAATGTGAGGATCTCTTCCAGCCATGTCTGCCAAATCTCCCCCTCTTTAGCTGCATACCGGGTAGTGCAGCCTCCCTGGTACGCCATCTTCATGTTGAGGGGGGTGATCCGGTCCGCATGGTTCCGGAGCCAGTTCCTCATATATTCAAGGATATGGACAGGTCTGAATGGAACAACAATCCGTTCCTCCATGGCAACCGTAGTCAGGACATTATAGCAGGCGTCATGAGTGAAGACTATCTCATTCACTCCGAATTCTTCTGCAGCAGCGGCAAGATTCTTCACCAGGGTTGGAAGGAATTCATATGGCCGTGATCCCCGCCCGAGGTGGGTCTCGGTAAATCCACAACAATACTCTCCCCCGCCGATGAGTGTAGCATCATCAAACATCATACCGGTGAGAAACTCCTGCTGGGGAACTACCTCATAGATCCCGCATAAAGAGATCAAGGATCCGGCAGCGGTTCCTTTCCTCACCATCTTTGGTTTTACAAGCCAATCAGATGCCGGTTTAGCGTCTTTTGGAATTCCCAGAACCTGCGTCTGTTCCTGTCTCCATGCTATGAGGTTCCACGGGTCTGCCCCGAGCGGACAGTACTCATTACAGGCAGCACAGGTTATACACTCTTTTAAAATAGGGGCATTCTCTCCCCTGATAAGAGCACTGATATTCTCTTTTGCCTGCGTCTCATCATAGGAGACATACGGACACCTGACCAGACATTCTCCCTTGCACCGGGAAAAGTCACATTTTGATGCATCAAAACCCATCTGAGTCAATTATCCCCTGAGGAGAAAAAATCTGTTACCGGGCCTATCCCTGATGGCCAGATCACTTCATATGGGATGATGAGAAACCCTGAGTTAGTTTATGGAATCCTCTGCTGAGCCACAATCCGCTCCATCATCCCCGGATGGAGAATGCATCGCTGCACTTCTCTCTGCAGTCCGGGTCCCTGTTCTCCTCCTCTCCGGTGAGATGATATCTTTATCTAATGCCGCAGCGCGGATTCTGGTTGGATCTGATGAACTTGAAAATCGCCATTTGTCTGATCTTTTTCCCCAAACTCAGCCGGATGGCCGGTCCTCCTCCTCGATTCTTGCAGATCTTATAAGAAGAACCACTCTCGATAATCCACAGGATGGTATGCTGACCCTTCAGAAGACAGATGGGAGTTCCATTCCCGCAGGGCTGGCCTTTTCATCCTGTTCGGGTTTTGAGGGGGGTTCCCTGGTCTGCACCATTACTGACCGTTCATCGGAGTATGCTGAAATGCAGCGGGCAGATGCCCTGACACAAGAGTTGGAAGATAAGACCGTATGGTACGAAGCAATACTTGATGCAATCCCCTTCCCCATCTCAGTGACCGATCCTGCGATGGTCTGGACATACGTAAATTCAGCGGTTGAAAAATTCAAGCATACCACGCGGGTGAAACTGGTTGGGAAACGGTGCGGGAATACTGCAGGTATAGAAAAACTCAAAAAGGGGATTACCGAGACATTCTTTGAAGATCACGGCATGCATTTCAAGATTGACCTGGCATACCTCCATGATCATCAGGGGGCAGAGATTGGGCAGGTAGAGGTTGTCCAGAACATCTCTGCTATCATTGAACTCCAGAAGCGGGCGGAGCGGATCGTCAGAGAGAATCCCATCCCAATGGTGCTCGTGGATCCCGGGTACCGAATTGTGCAGGCAAATGATGCATTCCTTTCACTGACCGGGTATACGACTGAGAGTATCACGGCCCTGAGTTATCAGAATCTCCCCATAGTTTCTCAGAACAGATTGGACATATCAGGTGTTTTTGAAAACCAGAAAAACCTGTCAGGAGAGGCGATATACGACTTCCCCTCCGGGGAGAAGGAGGTCGCAGTATTTGCCATCCCCCTGGTGGATGGGGAAGGAAAAACGAGTGATGTCCTGCTCTGTCTTGTGGATATGACCTGTGAACGGAATGCTGACCGCAAATTGCAACAGAGTATACATGAACTGGCCGGGACACTTACCCGGGTTGCAGGAAAGGATCTTTCAGATGTGATCTCCTGTGATGCTACGGATCCCCTCTGTAAAGTAAAGACAGATCTGAATGATGCCATCTTCAGCATAAAAACGACGCTCTCCGGAATTACAGGACAGGTGCAGAACCTTGAATCCTCGATGGAGACGATTGGGAGAGAGACGACTCAGATCACCCGGGGTGCAGAGGATGTTGCCTCAACAGCTGAACAAACCTCGGTGAAAATAAAAGATCAGGTGACTGCAGTATCGGACCTGCTTCAGAGTATTGAAGGACTTTCTGCCTCATTTGAAGAGATCGCCAGTACATCGCAGGAAGTGATGTCTCTTGCAAACAATGCAGCTGAGTCGGGAGGATCTGCGGTACATCTGGGGAATGAGGCCTCCCGGAAGATGGAGGGGGTTGAGGAGATATCACGTAAGGCAGTAACAGAGATTGGTGATCTGAATACGAGGATTACAGATATCTCAAAAGTCGTGAAGGTGATCGCAGATATTGCAAACCAGACCAACCTCCTCGCTCTCAATGCTGCCATAGAGGCTGCACGAGCCGGGGATGCCGGTCGCGGATTTGCCGTGGTTGCCGGAGAGGTAAAAAACCTTGCCGGAGAATCGAGACGGGCCACGGAGCATATTGAGACGGTCATATCAGAGATTGTATCCCAAAGTGAGAAGACATCCGGGTTGATGCGAAAGGTATTCGATGAGATCGTGATGGGAATAGAGAGTGTGAACAAGACGGTAGAAGCTCTTCAACAAATTGTTACAACCATCGTCAATGCGGCAACAGGGATTGGAGAGATCACCAAGGCGAATCAGGATCAGCTTATTGAGATTGAGCGGGTCAGTGCGGGGATCAGTATCATCAGTGACATTGCTTGTATCAATGATGAAAACATGTCCGGCCTTGTTACAATAGCAGATCAGACCAGTGCATCACTTGGAAAGGTCATGACTGAATCATCTGAAGTTCAGGTGATGTCATCACGGCTCAGAGAAGCAGTCAGCGCTTTCAGATTAGATTAACCTGATTCACATACAAGATTGAAAGCAATCGCAGAACCCTGCTACACGGTTGTCAAGGCCATTTCATCGTACTGTTCTGTCAGGTTCTGAATTTCTCCCCTCATAATATCGTATCTCCTGAGTCATTTGCACATCAAAAGAAGGGTGGGGAATGTCAACCCATTATTTGGAAGGAAAATTTCTCTCAATTCAGCTAATCAACTTATTTCCCGAACTTGTACATAGTCCCGACGGTGTTCAATAGTACCTGATCAGGCATTTCCTCTGCAAACTTAGTCATTGCCTCCCACCCGGTACAATGCAGAGGAATAACATAGATCGGATCTATCTCTTTCATCGCGATAATCGTTGGAGTAATAGCTGGTCTGAAGAACGATCCTGAAAGATGAAACCCTCCAATGACGGCATATACCTGATCTACTCCGGTGATATTCCGGGCATACTGAATCGTATTGATTATCCCGGCATGAGCGCATCCAGTTATCACCACCAGACCTTTCCCCTTAAGACAGAGGATGATCGCCTGATCATCCTGGAATAAATCTTGAATCCAGGTCCCTGAATTTTCAACAGAATAGATCGGATTTGTCTGTTCGAATGAAGTAGACCGGTCAATCTCTCCGGTAATCAGGATCTGATTCTGGCATAACCAGGTCGGCCCGGGCGTCATATGGAATTCTGCCCCGGATTTTATGAGTTCATCCCTATCAGGAGGTGCCATCTCAACGAGAGAATCATCAGAGAGGCATTTTCTTCTCCGGGAAAATGCGGCAGGATGGATATAGACAGGAATCGGCCTTGTGCAAGGCTCAAGAATCCTTTTGATTGAACCCGTATGATCATCATGCCCGTGACTGATGATCATTATTGAAATATCCCGGATATTAACCCCTAACCGGTCAGCATTATATAGCAGGGAAATATCCGAACCTCCAGCATCCATGAGAATTGACGAGGTGGTCCTTCCTGAAAACAGAGTAATATACAGAGACAGACCATGTTCAGCCAGCAATATCTCTCCATAAGGAAGAGAAGGTCGCGTTAAGAAAGGGGTATTATCCATCCGGAGGAGGTCGGTGTAATTATCAACGAGCACCGTCACTTCAATCCGATCAACCTGATTGACTTTCATTCTGTCGCCATGGTGGTCTGTTCCTCTTTAGGCACCTCATCAAAAACCTCGGCAGTCAGTCCGATCTTCACGATCTTTCCAAAATGCATCAAGGCACACCGATCACAGACATCACGGACAAAATCCATATCATGGGAAACTACCCCGGAGAAGATGGACCAGAACGCTCTTTCCCGCTCCGATCCTTCTGATAATTCCAAGGATATCACATTCATTCAGGATGAATAAAATGTTTTTAAGGGCGTAGATTCCACAGAATTCCATCGTCAGGTTATCTATGGTTATTAATCGGGTCATAGTGGATCTTTAAAGAGGAGGTTATTCAGTTATTACATTGACATCGATGGTCGCGTCAATCAGAAGATCAAATGAAATACGGTCTAACCAGTTTGCCTTTTCAAACATATGCATGAAGCAGACGCCGATCCGTGCCACGTCCGGATATTTTGAGAGTACGGTTTCTGCCTCTTCCGGGCTCACCGGTACTCCGGGCATAGCAAGCCCACCCATAACTACAATAATCGAGGGATTACTGATCGGGCAGGGTACTCCGATCTGATAACCGATTCCTTCAGTAAAAATCATCTTCCGGGATTCGTGCTCATTCAGGTAAGGAACAAAGAAGAATGAGCAGGAAAGTGACCGGGCAGCATAACATAACAATTCTATGAACGGTGTGCAGGTTCCCGGCACACCGTAAAAGACAACTTCAGCTCCCGGAGGGAGTGACCATGCTTCTAGATATTCTTTAAACGGCCGTAGAATCCCGGGAATCCCCTGATATGATGTATTCGTCATTTTTTTTCTTTAGAAGATGAAATGTTTTCACGCAATGCTGTTGTCACAGGATGTAACTATTTTATGATATACAGATCCACAAACATAAGATTTATATATTTCTACCCGTATGGACTTAATGAGGGTTGAGAGACAATATAACGGGAATCTCATTTCAACAGTTCGGGGAGAATTATCAATCTCACCTCATATCATGAATGAAATTTCGTAGATATCCCTTACAATGCTGTGACAAAAAATGAACAATAGATGGATATTGAAAGGCAATTGAA
>JAZDKH010000473.1:0-8071 GCA_043803325.1 Methanobacteriota archaeon
CCATCTCCGGCATATGAACATCCATAAAAATGATGTCATATCTCTGGTGTTCTACTGCTATCAATGCTTCTTTTCCATTAGATGCCAAATCTGCCTCATATCCCAGACGATTAAGGATATGAAGAACCAGTTTTTGATTGACCGGATTATCTTCAACAACCAGAATCTGAAGAGGGAGAGCCTCAGCCATTCGTGGATCAAACTTTTCTGAAACCGGTGATATACGGGAATCGTCAATACCTGTTCTTCCCTCCAGAACATCTGCCATGACCTGATGTAATTGAGATTTCTTCACCGGTTTAGTCAGATACACAGAAATATCTGAATTTGCAACATCAGGAGGGCTCAAGCCCACAGGAGTCATCAGAATTACGGGTATAGTCCTGCCCGCATCCCTCGCATGAATCTCCATAGCAAGTAAATTTCCATCCATTTCTGGCATTTGAAGATCCAGAATTGCACAGTCATACGAAAAGCCTTCATCAATCCAGGAAAGGGCCTGTCCACAGGAACCGGTCACGGTAGATCTGACTCCCCAATGCTCCATAAGTCTGTTCAGAAGTTCACAATTTGTCCGGTTATCATCAACAATAAGAACCTGTTTTCCGGTCAGAATATCTGTCTTATCTGATGTTTGAAGAACTGATCCCGGTATCGTATACCCCTGAATTGTGACCTGAAACAAACTTCCCGGACCCTGACCCGGGATGTCGGGGTCCATAAGTCCTGATGGGGATATAACACGGATCGTCCCCTTCATCATCTCACAAAGGCGTTTACAGATAATAAGGCCAAGCCCAGTACCCCCGTATTTACGGGTCATCGAAGAGTCTCCCTGACTAAATGCTTTAAATAGATTCTCGATATGATCCTGCGGGATCCCAATACCGGTATCAGCTACCGTCAGATGGATCGTACATTCATTCCCGGGCCTATCTGGATTTGTTACTGACATCCAATCTGCAGTAACCCTGATCACCACCTCACCAATGGAGGTGAATTTAATTGCGTTACTCAAAAGATTTACCAGAATCTGGCGAATTCTGGTGCTATCTCCAATAAAATACTCTGGAACTGCCGAATCAATCAGACAAATCACTTCAAGCCCTTTGTTTGCTGCCTTCGCAGATATCATATCAAGAGCACTCTCAATACACGTGTGCAGAGGGAATGGAATCTTTTCGAGATCCAACCTTCCGGCTTCAATCTTAGAAAAGTCCAGGATGTCATTGATCAGGACAAGTAACGCCTCACTGCTGTTGTGAATGGTTTCTGAAAAATCACGTTGCCGGGTTGTTAAAACAGTCTCAAGAAGGAGATTGTTCATCCCGATAATCCCGTTCAGAGGCGTCCGGATCTCATGGCTCATCGTAGCAAGAAATGCACTTTTCGCCCGGTTTGCATCATCAGCTGCATCTTTGGCTATCTGGAGCATCTGAATTGTATCTGACAGTTCTTTATTTGATACCGAGAGTTCATATGTGCGGTCTGTTACCCTCTGCTCAAGCCCTGCAAGAGTTTCCCGAAGCGTGGCGGTCATCGTATTGAATGTTGTAGCAAGAAATCCGATCTCGTCATCTGTCTCAATAGGAACTTCAAGAGAGAGATCCCCCCGGGTAACCCGGATCGCGGTATCGGTTATCGAGTGAATTGGGCGAACGATCTGTCCGGCAAGAAGATACATCCCGGCTGCCAGGATACCGGATAAAATCATACCAACGACAAATATGATCCATGCAAGCTCACGGGCTGGAGCAAATGCCTCGGCAAGACTCATCTCAACAACCAGCACAATCTCCTGGTCCGGTATCCACTGATATATACCGATGACCGGAATCCCTGCGTAATTGTCAAATATTCCGGCAACTCTTCCCCCTTTCATTGCGACATCGATACCCGGTGACGAGATCGTTCCTCCGGCAAAACCTTCTCTCATGACCTGTATGGTAGAGACACTTTTATGTAACCGATCAACAATATAGGATTCTCCACTTTCTCCAAGGCCCGTTCTCTGCAGAATAATCCGATCAATACGGGCCAGGGAGAGATGGGATACCAGTACCCCGATCCGTTCTCCCCGGACATTAAATATCGGGGTTACCACCGAAATTGTCGGTTTTCCGGTAAATGATGAAGTATATACTTTCTGTACATTTGTACTTGACATCCCAAGTGAGTAATATGGGGCGTCAGCTTGTGAGATTCCCACATGAGAAAGATTTGTTGACACCACAATCTGACCCTGCATATCCAGAATCGCAATCTCTTCAGAGAATGAGACCTTAGTAAAGACGAGATTGAGGAGGGATGATAGATTTGAATACGCCTCCCGGTATCCAGGATCTGATGGATAACGATTAAGAACCCGGGGTGCAAGATCCTGGAGCTCAGGAAGCCATGCGATCATAACAAGATTCTGTAGCTGCTCATCGATCCAGTTGTTAAGAGCCTCCTGTTTGAGAGTTGCTACCGCATCAAGACGATCATATACTGATTGTTTTAGCGTGCCGCTTGCCTGGACATATGCGATATACCCAACTAGACTGACAACAATCAGGGAAAGGAGAAGAAAAGTGAATACCAGCCGTATTCGAAGATTACGGTTCCAGAATCGTAATTTCATCAATCAGATCCTGAAGACGAAAACTGATTCAGTCCGTCGACATTAAATCTGCCTGCCTCGGACGTGATATCTTTTTTGAAGAATTTCATGGAGAGATTGGACAACATCCCATTCTTATGCATATTCTGGACTATCCCGCTTATCCGGGTAACAAAGGTTCGGGGATCTCTTCCGCTCTTCTTATCGATTGCTGGTGCAACATAGCCATAAAACGCAGTTGCATTGAGTGATTTTATCGGCGAACCTCCTTTTATTGCGGTATCCCCGGTACTATCACTGGTGAGAATGGCATCAAGATACACCCCATCCCCAAATGAAAGATCATCGATTGCCATCTTTTCATTATCATACGCAATTATGGATGCATTCTGTATCGAATTATTAAATGTATGACCAGGAAGGCTTAAATTTCCTTTTAGATACTGCTCCTGAGCACATCCAAGACAGGCACCAATCCGCTTTCCAGATAAGTCATCGGGGGTTTTTATGTGAGTATTATTCTGATGGACATAGAAGAGGGATGGAAGGGCAAACGTTGGCTGGGTGAAGTAGAATGATTTCAGCCGTTCTTCGGTAATGTAGAGGATCGGGTAGATGTCCCATCGATCAGCCCAGTTTCCACTGTTGGTCTGGGTTCTCGGAGGGGTAACATAACAGGGTTCTACTCCCATCTGTCTGGCGATCTCAGCGGTTACTTCAATATTAAATCCTTTAAACTCATCAAGGGTATATTCAGTTGGTGCACACATGGAGTTTGGCTTTCGGGTAGCTTCCGGGATTATCTCCGAACTGGGGGGATAATTTGTATCAACTGCTGATACCAAAGTTCCCCGGGAAATTATTTCGGCCAGTTTATCATTTTGTGCAACTGGCGTGTCATTTTGTTTCTGAAGCAGATACCCGCTGAAAATAACGATCCCGATAAGAACCAAAATAATACCGATAATAACTGGCTTTTTCGTCATAGAGTGTCCTGACTGGGGCAGAGAAGGATCCAGGGGGGGAGGGGGAAGGATGAGACATATCCTGAGGATGGCCTATTGATTGACCTGACCGAACCCTGATTCGTAATAGTTATCGGGAATAAATATTAAGATATTTATTCTGCTTTTATGTTCGTCATTTTTTGTGATGATGATAGTTCGGTTGAACCCCGACAGTTCATACCTTTTATTGTATTATTCTTCACTCTCCCAGAGGGATTACCCTGAATCGATCGGGTTCTGAAGGAAAGTCAGGGGCTTGATGAATGTCGAGTGCGATTCATTTTCCGGGTCAGACCCCCCTAGCCCTGGTACTGACCCATAAGTCCTCCATTTAGCTGTGTGCCATGGTGTTTTTGCCAGGTAATTAGATCTCATTTGAACCACAAAGAATTGATCACCCATTTCTGTCAATCATGGTTTTTAGAAGGGGAGATTATTCTGTATGTGGATCATTCATGAGGTATGAATAAGATATATCTCATGATACTTTCAATGATATATCATGCGATATATTTCCTCCGCTGAGATACGATCCAATCCGGCATTGCTCTGGAGGGATGGTGATGAACAGGAGACCATCATCACGGTTAATGGCAAACCAAAGGTGATTGCTCTGGCGTTTTCCGGCGATCCGGAGGATTTGGTTTCTCTTATCCGACGATTGCGGGCTGAAAAAGCGATCGAGATGATATGGCAATCCAGTGAAGAAAAAGGGACCGATCGGATGACGATGGAAGAGATTGATCGTGAAATTTCCGCAGCCCGATCTGAGAACATGAATGGCTGATCTGATTATTGTCGATACCAATGTTCTGGTATCAGCCCTCCTAAGCCCCCGTGGAAATCCTTCTCTTATTCTGCGGATGATTCTTTCCGAGTCACTCAGGATAGTACTGGACAGGCGGGTTTATCAGGAATATCGGGTTGTGCTTTCGCGGCCGAAATTTTCATTCGACGAGGTTCGGAGAGAAGCTCTGCTCACCTTTCTGAAGAATGAGGGGTTCTGGATTACGCCTAAACCGGTATTTCTTGAGATTTCTGACCCATCGGATCTCCCTTTCATCGAACTCTCCCTCCATACGCATGCACCGGTTATTACCGGAAATACCAAACATTATCCTTGCGATCTGAATATACTAACTCCTGCTGAATTTATCGCTCTATATCGGGAAAAGAATCTTCTGACGCAGCAGCAGCAACAGCAGGATCACACAAGGAAGACCGGGTAGAGACTCGGAGTCTAGGTCAATCGTATCAGTTTGCACGATGCGGGCAAGGAGATTGACTATACTTTGAATTCCGGGAGCGTAGGCGTATTCCCTTTGTCAGAAATGATTCTTTCCGAGTCTGTCTACAGATATTCGCTCATACTTTTTTCTGTTGCTACTGCTTCTTTCTCTTTTCCAAGCAGCCGGTATGCTTTGATGAGCACCGGATACACTTCTTCAGGACTGACATCTGACTTTTTTAATAATTTCTCGCAGATCCCAACAGATCGTTTTGGGTATCCGGCCTGGTTCATTCCGATAGCAGCACCCAGCATTGCATATCCAGCAGGTAACCCTGCATTTCCTGCCTTCTCGATAAGGGACACAGCTCCTTTGATATTATGGTTCTGAAGTTGTTTCAATCCTTTCAGGAGGTATACTTTGTCCGGAACATCTTTGGTTTCTAAAATTGGAATAAGATCGATCAGATCATCACCACGACCGGTTCTGATGGACCGAAAAAAAACCGTGTTTAGTTGATTTTCAAACCGGTCACGGTCCCAGAGCGAACAGAGTAACTGAGCTGCCTCCTCCATCTTCCCCTCTTCGAAGAGTCGATCAGCCTCTGCTTCTTTGAGGAGATCAGGTTTCACAATGACCTCATGCCGTCTTGCAGCATAGGAGAAGGTCTCCTGGTACCGTCCCTGGTCTGTTCGTCCCTGAAAAAGCAGATTATCCGGGTTATCCCTGATGAGTGTCTTTCTCAGGTCTAAACCGGTCTCTTTCAGTTCTTCGGGGGAGAAGAGGGAAAGGATGGTAATAATCTTGTCATCGTTCCCATTCGCCGTGTTTCTGAGGACCTGCAACAGTTCACCTTCATATTCTCCGTGTAGGAGAAGGACATCAGTCAGGATATCCAGTATTTTGATTGACTGTTCACACTGCTGTATGGTATCAATATGGTCTTCTGCCTGGGGTATGATCTTCTCATTGGTAATCATCCCGGTCTGATCATAGATCTCTTCAGCCAGGGCTCTCGCTCCGGCACAAATCGCGGCAGCATGGGGGAGCGTTCCGTATACGGTGATAACTCCTTCCTGGAATGCAGTTAGGGTTATCATACCGACGAGATCTTCCAGATATGATGCAAGGGATGCGATCAGGGCATATGCTTCCAGTTCAAGTTCAGGCCGTACTCCATACTTCATGAGCAGGGTTAGCCCGATACCTCGTTCAATATACGGGAGATGGTCTAACAGGGAGAAATCCTGCGGATATTCGAGGAAATTGTCATTTGTGGCAATATCATTAAGATCGTTTCTCTCAAGCAGATCCTGCCAGAAGGAAATAAACGCTCCACGTTCATCCAATAATCCATGTGCAAGGAGGATCGTGAGTTCTCTGGTAAGATCTTCCCGATCATCCCATAGAATAATCTGTTTCAGGAGATCCCTGCCGGTTTCCGTGTCTCCCTGAGCCAGATAATGACGGGCCCTGCGAAGCATGCAGGTGGGATATTCGAGTCCGGTTGTGCTCTCTGACAGAAATGCCTGGGCAGCGTCCCGGTCATTCAGGGTTGTATAGAGTGAATCTATGGCGAGAATAATATCAGGATCTTCGGGATATTCATCCAGGTAATCCCTGATCTCTTCAATGACCTCGTGAACATCCTCCTGCTTGAGGTGTCCGGCAACTAGACCATATCCTGAGAGAAAGTAATTTACCATATCATATGAGTCAAAAATCGGGGGAGTAAGCTGCATATGTATGGGTATGATAGGAGAGAGTATCAGGATATCTGCTCTAATGACCCGGGGATTGTGATATCAAAAGTCTTTAAGAACTGATCAATATCTAACTATTCAGGCATAGCCTGAATAGGTACCAGATTTTTTCGGATATATTGCCTATTGAAACAGCCAAAGATCCCCTGTTACTATCCTCTCATATCGGTTCATCACTGCTGCACCCGATACTCGGTTTCATTCGTCATATATACCCAGTACCCCAGTGCCGGCACCAGGATCCTGGAGTCGGTCTGGTTCCCGGTTCCTCCGTTTATAATCGGCTCTTCATAGATCTGTTTCTCCGGGTTATACCCGACTGTATATGTCCAGGTGTTATTCACCGGACCAAGCCGTATCTTTGCGGAGAGAAGATCGGTCCCGACGACTCCAAAGCCGTTCCAACCAGCATTGAGCAGCCGTGAAAACATCCCGGACTGATTCGAATCAGCAGTATAGGGAAGGTTCTGCGGGACAGCAGTATAGAGCCAGTACGATGAGAGTGGTGATATGGATTCATTCATCCCGACCGTGATCCAAGTGTTATTCTGGTATCGTATCACTGAATGACCGGAGGTGTTTGTCAGGTTGCCAAAGACTGCTGCTGCTGTATCATCTCCATTAGCAAGGCGTTTTGGGACAGAGACCTGGTTCCACCCGGGAAATACCGGAATAATATCAGGAACCGGGGGTGGTGTCGGTGACAGTGCCAGCAGTGCTGCAGTCGCATTGATTCTTCCTCCGGTGACGGTCTTCCCTGCTAAATCAGGAAGCAGATCCGTAGTGTTCAGCATTACCGACCGTATCTGCTGCAGCGATGCACCTGGTGCTGCGTCTCTAAGCAGGGCCGTTACCCCGGCAACGGCCGGGGTCGCCATAGAAGTTCCGTCCATATAGTCCCATTTCGCCTGTTCCAGGGCCCCGTATCCGTCTGATAGCATGATATCATCGATATTGCACTCTCCCCACCCTGTTGCCACGAACCGGATCTGGATCTCACCGGTATACATGGGTATCGGGAGTTGCATCTGTCTCAGCACGAATGACTCATTCCCTTCATTTTCTGGAACTTCAATCCGGATCCATCGGTTATCATATGTTGGATTGGTAACCTCAGGGAATACTCTGAGTCCATTCTCTCTGACCTGGTATGAAAGAATCGGCTGCCGGAGTCCTGACAGGTTCATGAATCTCGCATTCTGGGTAAGAACGATCTCTTCGGAGAGACTGCTCTGATCCGGGGAATGAATATACCCTCTGACACTTGCCGGGGAAGAGGTATAGTTTAGGGTGTCAGATGTCCAGTTCGTGCCCGGGGTCCAGTTCTGCAGATTGTCAAACGACTCACGCCACACCGGTTCGGGCTTGTATACACAACGGACGGTTGAGTAGATATCTGTCCCGGGTGCACCAAGATGCACGGTCCGGTTCCCGAAATTGGAAAAGTCGGCCAGGGTATCGTTCGGCGTT
>JAZDKH010000474.1:0-4707 GCA_043803325.1 Methanobacteriota archaeon
GTTCTTCCGGCAAACCAGATCAGAAATATCTTCCCTAAGCAGACCTGTTCCATCTTTCGCACTGCCTCCGCAATATCAGGCATACCAAGAGAGAAACAAGCGACAACGGCATCATACGGGCCGTGCAAATCCTGAATATCCACATCTTCCCATCGCTCATGGACCGGATGGATCCCGGTTAATCCCCGGGATGCTGCATTCTCGTTCAGAACCGTTATCATCCCTGCTGCCGGTTCAACCACGGTGACCTGGCTCCCCCGCTCAGCAAGGGGCAGGGCAAGAGTTCCCGGTCCACCCCCGATATCCAGGATTCGGCCGGGCTCTCCAGCTGCGATTATGTCCACAATTGGAGTATACCGGTCCTGATTCAGGGAGGCAGCCTTCCAGAACGCACGTGCTTTCTCTTCGGTAATCCAGACCGTTGCACATTCCAGGTGATCTCTGCATGCAAGATTCCGGTTCATCTGCTCTTTCCAAACCCGGGCCCAGATGATCTCATGAGAAGAAACAGAATTCGAAAGGGGAGTATGGCTACACATTGTACATAGATGTGATCAAAATAACAATTATCTTTATTCAGTAATACGCAATCTGTAAGTGATGAAGACGGAACGACAATTACTTACTACGGTGGTTGGAACAGTGCTGCTCCTGCTCATGGCAGCGACGGTCTGCTGCTCTGCAACAGATGACAAAGTTCTCAGAATCGCAACCCTGAACGAGGTCAAATCCCCGGCATTTATCGGAGATTATGCGACCGGGCTCTTCAACCACATCTCAAATCCTCCCCTCATGCAGATGGATAGTGAAGGGCGAATCATCGGGCTTCTTGCTGATTCCTTTGTGGTTTCTCCTGACAATACAATCTGGACATTCACCGTTCGCCCGGACCAGTTCTGGAGCGACGGGAAACCGGTTACCGGTGAGGATGTCGCATTCTCAATCAATATGTATGGAAAGAATGTACCCAGTGCCGGATGGATAGGTGAGACGCTCACTGACACAAAGGTTGACGGAAACAAAGTCACTTTTACGTTCAACAAACCCTATACCAACCTCGATCGTGAGTTCACCTCCTACTCGATCATGCCAAAGCATGTCTGGGAGAAGATCGACAACCCGAATAACTTCACCAGCGAGGGACCCTATATCGGGTGCGGACCATTCTATGTGGAAAAGATCGATCTGAATGCAGGAAAACTGTTCTTCAGGAAGAATCCGAACTGGAAAGGCGACGCTCCCTCGTATGATCTGGTCGAAGTGAGCTGGTTTAAAAATGAGGATGCCGCTGCAAAAGCGCTCGAATCCGGGGTTATGGATACCTATTGGAAGTATGCATCTGCATACCCTTATGCTGCAATAGAATCCCTGGAAGGTACCGGGAAGTTTGAGATCCTTGAGACCCCGACCAGCGGAATGACATTCGTCGGGTTCAACCTGAAGAATGAACCGATGTCTGATCTGAACTTCCGGAAAGCTCTCGCTTCAGCAATCAATTATCCTGAACTCGTCGATATTACGACTCTGGGTCATGGAAGCGTTCCAAACAGCGGGTTTGTCCCTCCAGCCATGGATGGATACGTTGAGACCGCACCGATGCAGTATGATGCAGATGGTGCAAAAAAGATCCTTGCTGATGCCGGATATGCGGACTCTGATAACAACGGGATCGTTGAGGGCACAGATGGGAAGGATATCGTTCTCGATCTCCTGATCCGAAACAGTTTCTCCCGTGAGGCAGAACTCATCAAGGAATACCTCAATGCAGCTGGAATCGGAGTTGATATCCGATCGGTAGAGGACAATACCTGGTTTGGCCTGAAAGACAATTATGAGTATGACCTCACCCTGACCCGCACGACCCCCTGGGGGATGCTGATGCACGCAGGCTGGGCGACCGGATACTTTGACAGCCGCAGAACCGGTCAGGGCGTCCTCCACACGGTAGGCGACCCTGCATTCCTTGACCTCTGCGATAAGATCCTGGCGACCACGGACAAGGCAAAACTGACCGGATATGCAGAAGAGGTGCAGAAGTACTATGCAGAGAACCTCCCTGGGGTTCCGCTCTCCTGGAAGAACGATGTTACTCCATACAACAAAGCGATCACCGGGTGGTACTCAAGTCCGCTCTATGGGATCATGAATGAGTTCACCTTCACCGGCGTGAAACCGGTTGTCTGAATTCTTTTCCATCTTATTTTTCTTGTATTAGTACAATCTCATAAGAGAATGCCGGATCAGATCACCCTATCGATATGGGTACTTCGTAAGATGCTGAGATACCTGATATCTGCTCTCCTGGTATTGATCATCGTCTTCATTGTGCCCCGGGTGATGCCCGGAGATCCGGTCAGAAATCTTGTCGGTGATGATATATGGCTCTCCCCGGAAACCATCATGAAGATACGGGCAGATATGGGTCTTGACCTTCCCCTGAGTGATCAGTTTATCCACTACATACAGGATCTCTTATCCTTTAATCTCGGATATTCTTTCCATTTAAATGCCCCGGTTCTCGATCTCCTCCTCGGACGTCTCCCCTGGACTCTTCTTCTCGTAGGGACTTCCATCCTTGCAGGAGCAGGAATAGGTGTTCTCATCGGAGCACGGGTTGGTTGGGAGGAAGATCGGTGGTGGGCACGGATCCTGACCGGAAGTGCTCTTCTGGTCTCGGCGGTACCGCCGTACCTGCTCGGGCTGACATTCCTTGCGGTATTCTCCTTTCACCTTCGCCTGTTTCCATTCAAAGGACTGTATGACACCCCTGATTGCTTGAGTATTATGTATCACCTCACCCTTCCGGTGCTGGTTCTGACCCTTTTTTATGCATCACGGAATCTTCTGATCATGCGGGGATCCGTTATCAGTGAGCGGACTCTGCTCTACCCTCAGTGTGCCAGGGCTCTCGGAATCCCCGGGCGGTCCATTCTCTGGCGCCACGTCGCAAAGAATGCCCTGCTCCCGGTTCTTACCCTGATAGCCCTGGACTTTGGTTTTCTCTTCTCTGGAGCCCTCTTCATTGAGATCGTCTTTTCCCTGCAGGGGATGGGGAGTCTGATATATGATGCAATACTTCTCCGGGATATTCCTATCCTGACCGGTTCATTTCTGGTGATATCAGCCCTGGTCATTCTTGCCAATGTGAGTGTTGATATCATATCTGCTCACATTGACCCCCGGGTCAGGATGGCCGGAGAATGAACTGTGGCCTGTTAAACGCTCAAAATCTCCGTAATCCGGGGGTAATAGCAGCAGGAATCATTCTTCTCTGTCTCCTGCTCTGGGCCCTCATTCCACAGATGTTCGCTCCCGGTGACGGAGATAAACGATACCGGCCTTATCTCGATCCCTCGCCTGATCATCCTTTAGGAACCGATGATATTGGACATGACATTCTGCATCTCGTTATCTATTCAGCACGAATCTCCCTCATAATCGCGTTCGCTGCAGGAGGTCTTTCGATTCTTATCGGGGTTTCAATAGGAATTATCTCTGGGTATTATCCCGGAATCATCGATGATATCCTGATGGGATTCACTGATATCATCCTTATCCTCCCGAAGATTCCGGTGATTATCCTGCTTGCCGCAATGAGCAGACCAAATCTGCTTCTCCTGATTCTGGTTCTTGGTCTGCTCTCCTGGGAGACCACGGCACGAGTTGTCCGTTCACGGGTTATGCAGGTGACCGGTGCCGGGTATATTCTCTCTGCCCGTTGCCTTGGTTTTTCGCCTGGCTGGATAATGACTAAGGATATCCTTCCGGTGATATACCCCGTTGTTCTGCCCAAACTGATGCTGGTAGTAGCGGGTGCATTAATCTATGAAGCATCTCTCTCATTTCTGGGCCTTTCTGATCCCACGATGAATAGTTGGGGGAAGATGATTGCTGATGCTTTTGCTCATGGTGGTTTCATCCGGGGGATGTGGTGGTGGTATACGCCGCCTGCCCTCTGTATCGTTCTGATGATCCTCTCCTGTATCCGGATAGGGATGATCTGGGAACAAAATGGAATGGAGACTGCATTCGAATGACCTGTTCTCAGCTTCTTAATGTATCTAATCTGGGGGTCAGGTTTAGAACATCTCACGGAGAGGTATCTGCCCTGTCCGCATTCTCCTGTGTTATTTCAGCAGGAGAAGTGGTTGCAATTGTTGGAGAATCTGGATGCGGAAAATCTGTCGCCGCTCATGCTATCATGCGTATTCTTCCTCATAACGCAATAGTCTGTGGCGTAACAGAAGTATATGGCCAGGATGTTCAGACACTCTCTGAAACTGAAATGAATAAGATACGGGGTCGTGAGATTGCAATTTTATTTCAAAGTCCGGATCGATCGCTCAATCCTTTGTACCGGATTGGCAGGCAGATTTTTGAACCATTACTGACCCATAACCGGAAGGTGAATCACGATACGGCTAAACAGTTATTAGTCCAGGCCGGGTGCGATGATCCCGGTGATATTTCTCAGAAATATCCGTGTCAATGTTCAGGAGGAATGAATCAACGAACCCTTCTTGCCGTTGTATCTGGGCTTGATCCCAGGATTTTTATTGCAGATGAACCAACGAAAGGACTTGATCGTGCCCGTGTGGCTGATGTTGCGCAGTTACTGATGAGGATGCGGTCAGCAGATCGGGGAATTTTGTTGATAACCCATGATATCATCCTTGCCCGGAGTCTTTCTGATCGGGCTATGATTAT
>JAZDKH010000475.1:0-5177 GCA_043803325.1 Methanobacteriota archaeon
ATATATTAACACAACGTCCTCTTCTCCTCAAGTTGATCAGGATTTTTTCCAGACATGTTGGAAAGAGGCGAAAGAAGATGAAATCGACTCCAACCTTCGAATACTGGAACGGCACCGCAACCGTCGTGGGTGGTTTGAGCCCTTCACAAAACCCCTCTGGATCCCATTAGATCCTGGTGTTCCGCCCACTCCGCCGATCATCACCTTTTACTCATTCAAAGGAGGAATAGGGAGAACCACCGGACTTGCGGCATTTGCGATCGATCGGGCACATGCAGGAGAACGGGTAGTAATCTTTGATTGCGATCTGGATGCTCCAGGCATTGACCGACTTATCACCGGAGATCCCACTATCCAGGCTCCATGGGGGATTGTAGATTATCTCCTCGAAGCCCCACTAACGGAATTACCTCTTGCCGATTATCGCCATCGGTGCCAGTCAGAACAGATAACCGGAGAAGGAGAAATTCTGGTCTTCCCTGCAGGCAAACTTGATGCCCGTTATCCGGATAAATTGGCTAGGATTGATCTCAACCAGCCTACTGAAGATCACAAACATCCCCTCATCAAACTTATCACGAGAATTGCAACCGAATTGCAACCTGACTGGATTCTTATCGACGCACGTAGCGGCCTTTCAGAAATATCTGGCCTCGTCCTCTCTGACCTGTCTCATCTGCTCGTTTTGTATGGTACAACATCAGAACAAAGCTGGGACGGACTCCGATACATCATTGAACGAGCAGGGAAAGATCGAATAAATCGGGATACCCCACAACAGGACTGCGTACTCGTCCAGTCTATGATACCGGAGGTAAAATCAACTCCATCTGCTCAGGAATGGTTTGAGACGAGATCGCTTGATCTGTTTTCAGAAATTTATTATCGGGAGGATCCCGAGGATCCTTCAGAACAGGAGGAGGGATACTGGTATCTATCTGACAGCGAAGAAAAGAATGCCCCTCACCGCCCGATTTGTATAACTTACTCACCCGGACTTGCGTTCTTCAAAACACTACCTGATGTATCTGAGGAAATTATGAGCAATAAAGACTTTCGAGGCCTGGTACAAAGGATCTACCATCATTTCAAACCTGATCTATGACATATACACAGGAGCAGCAACGTTCACTCATCGAAGAACTGGCCGGATTAGAACCACTAGGTCATGCTGAATCTGAAGACCGGGAGACATTTCTTAGATCCTTCTACCCGGTTCCTGCCCATATCAGAGGCTTTGATCCAGAAGTTGTTATCATCCTGGGTAAGAGGGGAGTAGGGAAATCCTCGTTATATGAAGCAGTCACTACCCATAATCTCATTGAAGTTATTGCTCGTTTTTCTCCACAACGACGTCTTCAGGATAGTTCTCTCTCCAATACCATCTGGTGTAAGGGATACAATTCCGAAAAACGGTTTCCAGACCCTGAAGTAATTTTTCAGTTTTTTGAAAAGTTTAATGATATTCCGGCGATAGAACGAACATTCTGGCATGCCTATCTCCTTCGGGAACTCTTTCAATACCTGAATGCAGAAGAGAGAATATCATTAGAAAAGATCGTCTCAGGTGACTATTTTAACCCAACGAAAACACTTGAAGAGTTCAGATTAGCAGGAGAACTCCCCTATTATGCACTCGACCGGCTCGATCAAACACTCGAGAGAGAAGGACGATATATCTATATTGCGTATGACGCATTAGATTCACTTGGGATTGAACATTGGGAGTCACACCGTCGCCTGATATCAGGCCTCATATCCTTCTGGGCAAAACAAAGTAGAAGATGGTCAAATATTCGGGCTAAAATTTTCATCCGAACCGATCTTTTTGATCGATATATCCTGACTGGTGAACCTTATGCTATCAAACTCGCTGCAAACCGGGTGACAATAACCTGGACTGACCATCACTTGTTTGCAATGTTGATAAAGAGAATTGCAAACTTCAGCCAGACCAGTCTTGAATATTGTAAAAAATCAGGAATATCCTTTACTCAGGATCCACAACTAGGATATATCCCTCAAATTACCGACCTAAAGACTGCTGACCTTTTTATATCACAATGTATCGGGAGATATATGGGTTCTGATAACCGAAAAGGGCAGACTATAACCTGGATAATCAGTCATCTCCAGGATGGAAATAAACATATGAATCCCAGACCGCTCATCAGGTTGATAGGAAAGAGTGCCCAGGCGCAATTGCAGGAATATAGTAGCCCTGCATCCCCTCATCTCATTCTCCCGGTATCCCTGCGAAGAGAATTAGATCAGGTTTCAATTGAGGAGATAGCGAGTGCCCTGAATGAATGGCCGTGGATACGTGATCTCCGGCTGAAACTTGAAGGAAGACAGATCCCCATGGAGAAGAAGGAGCTTGAGCAGGTCATCACCCACCTATACCGAAATGAATGGATAGAGGGATCGAGAAACCGGCCACCTTCAGAGAACCCTCGGGCCTTTATGGATTATCTCGTTACACTCGGGATAATAAAGAGAAGGCCGGATGAACGGATTGATGTAACAGATCTCTACCGTTCCGGACTTGGGTTAAAGCGTAAGGGAGGAGTCAGAAAAAACACTCCGGGGAAAAAGAATTGAACCACTACCGTAGACGTGAATAATCCGGTTAATCCTGTGTAAAAATGGTCAAACACAGTCCCTGAATTCGAATTCCATCAAAAGAACGGTGAACTCACTGACCAATGATATCATTCTGACAATCCCGGGATCTCTCGTGCAGGAGATGAAACTCCCTCCCGACACTGCAAAAGAAGAACTCCTGAATCAGCTTGCTATATGCCTGTATCAACGGGGGATATTCACATCGGCTCAGGCTTGCAGGCTATCGAGTTTCGAGAGATACCAGTTTGAGGATCTTCTTTGGAAACGGAAGATCCCGGTGCATTACTCAGAAGAGGATCTCAACCGGGATATCGAATATGCTCAGGAAACCGTAGCAGGAGGAGAATAATGACAATAAAACCGAGTTTAAACCGTTATATATGTGTTTATGAAATTCTGCAAGTGGTACTTGCAGAAATGCATCGGGTTGAGCATATAAACATATCGTGAGTACAATGACAATTTTACCTCATACCACATTCATCCAGACACCATGACAAATATCAAACCTTCCACCGATTATGCCGTTTTTCTGGCTGACCTCAAAGAAAAAACCCGACATGCCAGACTAAAAACAGCGGTCACGATTAACAGAGAACTCATTTTGCTGTACTGGCAGATAGGATCTGAAATTATAAATCAGCAACAGAAATTTGGATGGGGAACCGGGATTATCGATCATCTCTCGCAGGACCTCAGGAAAGAGTTCCCTGAAAATAAGGGATTTTCAGAACGAAATCTTAGATATATGCGTACATTCGCGATTGAATATCAAAACCTGGAATTTGTGCAAGAGGTACTTGCACAATTGACCTGGTATCACAATATCACCCTTCTCCAATATGTCAAATCCCCTGAGATCAGGGATTATTACATTAAAAAATCGATTCAGCACGGATGGAGCAGGAATGTCCTGGTCCATCAGATAGAAACTTCACTTCATCTTCGTGAAGGAGCATCAACCACCAACTTTGCACTCACCCTTCCACCAGTCCACTCTGACCTGGCTCACCAAACGCTCAAAGATCCGTATATCTTTGATTTTCTCTGCCTCACCGGAGAGGTTGAAGAACGGGAGATCGAGCAGGCACTCATCACCCATATTCAGAAGTTCCTGCTTGAACTTGGCGTCGGGTTTGCGTTCCTGGGTCGCCAGTATCATCTCGTCGTCGGAGACACGGACTTTTACATCGACCTGCTCTTCTATCACACAACACTTCACTGCTATGTGGTTATCGAACTGAAGGCTCATGAGTTCAGACCAGAGTATGCCGGAAAACTTAACTTTTATCTCTCTGCGGTTGATGATCTGATCCGACAGGAAGGAGATAATCCAACGATCGGAATCCTTCTCTGTAAACAGAAGAATGAAGCGATTGCAGAATACTCCCTCCGTGATCTCAATAAACCAATCGGGGTATCAGAGTATGAACTCACCAAGGTACTCAGCGAAGAACTCCAAAAGAAACTGCCCTCCATTGAGGACCTTGAGGCAACACTCAACGAGGTAGATGTTGAGATATCTGCAGAACCCACGGGTATCAATATCGATTGAGGCTCATACTATTAAACAAGGAGAAAAGAAATGAGATTATATTATTTCATCAATACGATATCAACGGTCAGAATGGATAACCAGGGTTAGAAGATGATTAACACAATAATTATTGAGGGATACCGGGCTATTGAAAAACTTGAGATACATCCAAAACGAATTAACATCCTTGTCGGAGCGAATAACTCAGGAAAATCATCAATACTCGAGATCCTCTCACTTCTCTGTACCATCCCATCCGGATTTATTGATAATACCGGAACAAATACCTGGAATCATCTATCAGGAGTAAAAAAATATGACCCTTCATCTCTCATTCACACCGGAAGCCCCCAGGCTTCAATCTCAATAACCAGTCCTACACAGGAACTCTCTCTTCAATTGACCTATGCTGAATCCGCGTATGAAGACCGTGAAGTCGGAGGAAAAATAACTGCAGCCCTGCTTCAATTGTCAGAATCATACCTCCTGTCAACTGACATTATAAGCACCATTATTCAGCAGGGAAAGAAAGGAAAAACATCATCAGGTTTTAATGGCATGTCCTTTAATACTGGTTCATTTAATGCTTCACATGAGGAGGAAGAAGACGAGCTAGAGAGTACAGTAATCAATAAGATAAAAGAGAATATCTCACAAATAGCCTTTCAATCACCTAAGACTACGATAAAACTCATCAATAATAGTATTCTTGCCTACCTGTATGCTGACATCAGGATGAGAGACTATCTGATAAGCAGGACTCCGGGATACCATTCTGAAACTGCCGGTATTGAAAAGATCATATCAGGATTAAGGCCCTATTACCAATGGGTAGGAAACCAGCTTAAGTCACCTACCGCTGTCCGGATGCGGACCGGTTCAGATATTCCCTATATCAATACTCTTTTTGAAAAAATGCTCGCTGATGGGAGTATCCGGGACTTTGAAAGACTAATCCAGGATAAGATCCCGTACGTGGATGATATCAGAAAATCATAGGAGAAAGCGATACTGG
>JAZDKH010000476.1:0-3246 GCA_043803325.1 Methanobacteriota archaeon
ATCTTATCCCTTATTTTTCTCCTTATGGGACGGTTTTTTCGAATGCTTAGCAAATATATATAAGCAATGGACCTTTGATCTGAATCTATGGCTGCGGAGAGAGAGAACCTCAACCGGATACGATCACTCCTTAAATTTCACCCTCGTGGCCTTACGATATCAGATATCTCCCAGCGCCTCAAACTGAACCGCAACTCAGTCGCGAAGGATCTTGAAATTCTTGAGATGTCCGGGTGTATTGAGATGCACCAGATGGGTGCTGCAAAGGTTTTCTCTCTCTCACAAAGGATCCCGCTTGCGGCCATTCTCGGTTTCACAAAAGAAGGAATCGTCGTCATCAATGAAGAAGAACGCATCGTTCAGGTGAATGAGCGGTTCTGTCAGATGTTTGACCTGAATCAGAATGAGATCCTAAGCGCGTCGATAGCTTCCCTCCCGAAAAATCTCAATAAAATTCTTAATAGCCCCCGTCTTTTTGATGAACCAGACGACAAATCGGATCACACCAGAATATTACGTATGGACCAATATGACTGGACTCAATATTATAAAGTCAGAATCCTCAATACCATTTTTGACACTGGAGAGAAGGGAAAAACTGTAATTATTGAAGATATTACTCTCGAAAAAGAGATGGAAGAGAGACTCCGAATCAATGAAGCGCGATACCGGGGGATTGTTGAAGATCAGATCGAGATGATATGCAGATGTAATCCTGAAGGGAAGATAACATTTGTCAATGATGCATTCACAAAAAAACTGGCAATCAAAGGAGATGTTATCGGAAGATCTATTCAGATGTTTATTCCGTCAGAATCTTTTACTCATATTCAGACAGGGATGAAAATCTGTACACAGGATAACCCGGTCTGGGATCTCGAAATTGAGATAACACTTCCATCAGGAGAACAACGGTGGCAACATTGGATATACCGGGGAATATTTAATGGCCCTGAATCTCCGGTCGAGTTTCAAGGAGTTGGTCAGGACATCACAGATCGCAAAAGGGCAGAGTTAGAACTGCTGATCAAAAGTTGTGCTATTGAGTCGTCAATCATGCCTATAGGACTCGCCACCCTTGAAGGTATCATTACGTATGTAAACTCTTCTTTCCTCGAGATATGGAGGTATTCCCACAGGTCTGACGTTATAGGTCTGCCTATCGAACACTTTGCCCATGGTGATGTTGAAGCACTTAAATGCATATTTCAGATCAGGCAGATCATCAGCCGTGATGCATCTTTCTCAGGAGAAATCAGAGGAGTGAGGAGGGACGGAAACCACTTTAATCTCTTCGTATGTGCTTCGGTGGTCAAAGATACTGTTGGAACACCCCTTTGCCTGATTATTTATCTTAGTGATGTCACCAATCAGGTTCGGTTGACCCGTGAAGTGCAGATGAAAGAGACTGCCATCTCCCACTCATATGAAGGAGTTGCTATCATCTGCCCTGATGAAACGATACGATACACAAATCCGTCGTTCTCAAGAATTTTTAGAAAACTTCCAGAGAAAAATATGCAGGGCAGACTGATTGGTGACGTATATTCAAGTTATCCCCAACTTGCTTGGAGAAGTCAGGAGATCTCTGATGCTCTTGGTCAGATCGGTACCTGGACAAGTGTTATCTCTGATATTTCAGATGATGGAAGAACAAGTATCATCCAGATTAATCTCTCTTTATCAAGAGATGATGCAGGGAACCAGATCTGTACCATCTTCTCTGCCCTTGATATAACCGAACAACGGATGATAGAGGAGTCACTCATGATGATGTATAATCATCTAAAAGAGGCTGTTGAACAGGTAGGGGATCCTTCATTTATCCTTGATAATCAACAACATGTGGTGGCCTGGAATAACGCTATGGTTGCTTTGACCGGTTTTAACAGGGATGAAATTATCGGTACCTCCCAATATCGAAAAGCCTGCACTCAGTTTGAACCTGCAATTCCACTACTCGCTGATCTGATAGATCTTCCGGTGAGAGATCTTATCAGACATTACCCGCAGGTTTCGCGATTTGGCTTAGGCCTATTCTCTGAATCTTTTGTCCAAACACTTCATGGAGGGAAAGGAGCACTTATCTGGGCAAAGGCATCCCCTATCCTCAACGCAAGCGGGAATACCATCGGAGTTATTCAGACGATGAAAGATATGACAAACTGGAAGAAAATTGCACAGCGTGAAGTTGACCGTGGGCATATCACCTGATTTCTCCCTCTATTTTTTTCTTTTTTCAGGATATATCAGAGGACTAATAATCTCACATTCCATATCAGGGGAAGGTTACCTTCATACCAGTCAGAATGAGCAGTAATATCAGAGTTATTCCGTTTGCATAAACAACCGGAATATCGCCAATGACAAGACCATAGATAAACCAGAGGGCCACCCCGGTGCTGAGCAGCAGGAGCATCCCATAACTGATATCATGAGCATGACGAGTACGGTACGTCTGATACACCTGTGGAAGAAATGCCATGGTGGTGCATAAACCCGCGATATATCCAAGTGAGTGCAGGATGTCCATACTATATGTTTTTCCTGGTATGAATCACGTGGCTGGTGAAAACATGATACGAATATCTTCTTTTCCCAACTCCATCACACTCATCAGTCTTCCTCCGGCATAGGCTACCTCACGCTGAGTAGATCCAGATAGGGGGATTTCATACCTGATATCTGATCCTTCGGGTGTGAAGATTATCAAGACTCCATCTGATTCCACGTTGACGAGTACCTCAACTGTGTCTGCAGAAATACCTTCAAAATATTCAGAGATAACTGCAAATAAGTCATGAAATCTATCCCGATCAGCATGAATTAATACGGGGATATTTGTATTATCTCCGATTTTGAGCCTATATACTATATGAAGAGTATGGGGATGATGGGCGAGCCTATTCACCAACGTCTGGCGGTATAATTTCTCATCGTCAACTGATTGCATCAGTTCCAGGTCACTAACTCCTGACGAATGACAGGACGTGATACAACCCTGGATAAACGGAATCAGATCGATATTTTCAGGATTTCCAGCAGGTATGATCCCCTGAATAGTGCCAAGAAAGTCAGAAAAAATCCGGATAGCTCGCCGGGTAAGCGAAATATCAATAATTCCAGTCAGCGAATCTACAGGGAATACCATCTGAATTCGTTCAAAGGTCTGTAGAATTTTCATGACGACTTCTGGTCTCACCTTCTTCCCTTCTTTATATTCACGGTAAAAAAACTCAAATTCAT
>JAZDKH010000477.1:0-3416 GCA_043803325.1 Methanobacteriota archaeon
GTCAATATCAGATCCAGGAGGTTGGATTGAATCAGACATAGAGCACCATCCTAAGCATATCACGAATACCAGGTGCCATTCCGACCATGATCATCGCCAGGAGTATCAGGTACCAGATACCTGAATCATCACTCCGGTGATACTGCTCCAGGATCCAGATACCAGGTATTATGACCAGAAGTTTAAGAGGGAACATGACAAAGGCCGTCCCAGTCATGGCAATGAGAGTTGAACCAATGACATGTTGTTCAACATAGGGAACCGTATGGAGATCTATGCCATAACTGGTAGCACTCGCATCAAGCATATGCCCAAAGATAAGAAGTTGGTAGAGTCGATCAGACACATATTCCCACCCAAATACATATCGAAGCAGACCATACACTAAAACAGTCGTAACGACAGCCATCGAGAGGATGATTCCGGCTACCCCAACATCAAGGCGTGTCTCGGTAATACCATACCAGATAAGAAAACCAAGCGTTAATAGTGAGGCAAGAAGACCAATAACACCAAACGACTGCTTAAACCGGGTTAAGACACCCCGTGACTCAAGCTTCCACATACCCCAGAGAGTCGGCGCTGCAAGAACCAGGATGAGAAAAAATATGAGCGGGGTTGTCAGCAGGATACCCCATTGCGGACCTGCGACTCCGGTATCCTCAACCACCCGGAGGAATCCACCCAGGATAACCCAAGGTATGAGAGCATATACAAATTCACGATCTACTGAGATATTATTCCGGGTCAACCATCGGTAGATACACCAGACACAGAAGATAAGGATGACAGCATAGGTCAGAGTATCAACGAGGGTATAGGGCTGACCATACCTGATAGGATCTATGTAGTATTTGTAGATGAATTCCCTAATCATGTTCTGAGAGCTACATGAGTGCAGATGCAATAAATATGCTGAAGAGGAGGGATTTTTCTAAATCCCGGTGGACACAACTCCCCCGGGATGTCCTGGTCGGTCATAACGCGATAGAACAACTGCCAGAAATTCTCACAGATATAAAATCTGGAAATTCTGCACTCATTATTACCGGAACCTCTACCCGTGAGGTCGCAGGAAACCAGGTGAGTGAAGTGCTTGGCAGTAATTATTCAATCACTCACTTCTCCGCACCCCATCTAAACATCCGCACTCTGCAGGATGTAGAATCAGTAGCACATGCGGCAGGGACTGATTTTATTATTGGAGTCGGAGGCGGACGAATCATAGACACTGCAAAGATAGCCTCTTACAACCTGAATATCCCATTCATTAGTATTCCAACCGCGGCTTCACATGACGGGATAGTGTCAGGACGTGCCTCCCTGCCTACGGAAGATGGAAGTGTATCAGTCGAGGCGCACCCCCCGATTGCCGTGATAGCAGATACCGGAATTATTGCTCGTGCACCCCATCGGTTACTCGCGTCAGGCTGTGCCGATGTCATATCAAACTACACCGCCATTCTGGATTGGGAACTTGCACACCGACTGCGAGGAGAGGAGATCAGTGAATACGCAGTAGCCCTCTCACGAATGACCGCCGAAATACTGGTGAAGAATTCACACCTTATCAAACCAGGTCAGGAACAAGCAGCATGGATTGTGGTGAAAGCGCTCGTATCCTCCGGGGTAGCGATGAGTATTGCCGGATCATCACGCCCGGCATCAGGGGGAGAACATAAATTTGGACATGCTCTCGAGAAGATACGACCTGGTGCAGCCCTCCATGGGGAAGCCTGCGGGCTTGGATCAATCATGACGATGTATCTGCATGGGGGTGACTGGAAAGCGATCCGTCAATCATTGATTCAGATAGGCGCTCCAACCACCCCGGAACAGATGAAGATTCCTGATGAGGTAGTTATCGAAGCTCTCCTGAGGGCAAAAGATATCAGGCCTGAACGGTTCACTATCCTTGATACCGGAATAACCCGTGAATCGGCTGAAAATCTGGTACACATGCTCTATGAGGATTAATTATGGAACCAAAAAAAACAAGAGTTACTATTGTCGGAACAGTATTTGCCCGACCGGGTGTGCAGTTTGTGTATACCGGAAAGACTGAGGTTTGTGAATCATGTTCTATCTCCAGAGTCTGCCATAATCTGGATATTGGGAGAAGATACGAAGTAGTGGCAATCAGAGCGGCAAATCATGCCTGTCCAATCCATCACCAGGGAACTGTAACCGTAGATGTCGTTGAAATTCCGGTTGATATCCGGGTTCCAGCCAGCCAGGCAAAGAAAAATACTACAATCATCATAAAAACACCTGACTGTGACGAGACCTGTGACTGGTATGCAGATTGCCATCCGGTAGGAATTTTTAACGGACAGAAGTATATCATCACCGAGGTTCCGCCGAATGAGCCCGTGGATTGCCGCGTGGGTCCCTCACCAGTATTGGTAAAGGTGATCCCTCTCCCGGACGGACTGCCACGGTGCCCCACATAAAACCGATTATTAAAGAGATTTTTGAATTAATAGCCTGATTATTTGATAAAATTTAAATCAAACCTTTCTTCAAAGAGCGCAGATATAATCAGTAAATTGAGGCGTAATATGGGGATGCGCTTTTCTTCAGGTCCCCTTTAATAAATCATTGCCGTAACCTATATCCTTGAACCGGGGGGAGATAATAATTGCTTAATTCAGGTGATAGAGTGCAGAAGGAAGAACTACTTCATTTACATATGCTCTTTGTTCACGTCAAGAAGTATTATGAAACTGCCACCAGTGAGGAGGTCCACACTGAACGGTATGATACTCTGCACATCTCTCCGGTCCATATACATAAAAACAAGAAGTCGCATAAAGAAGCTATTCTTGTTCTTGGACAGGAGATTGTTGACCATATCAGGCAACAACAAAAGCCCCATACTATGGGCTTATCTGAAATGGTTACCCATGAGATAGCGGTTGAAAACTGACATAATGGAGAACGAGACTGCCTACCGGGAGATTATCTCCCTTCTTTTAGAGACTTCCCTGCAGGATCGAAACCTCCGCAGAATCGTGGGAATAACCTGTAAGAAATATCGATTAAACTGCGTTCCTAGACATTCAGATATTCTCGCCTGTGCTACCTTGGAGGAACGAGAAATTTTACGCTCTATTTTGATAGTAAAACCCTCCCGAACCCTTTCCGGAGTAGCTCCGGTCGCAGTGATGACATCGCCTTCGCCATGCCCGCATGGAAAGTGTCTGCCATGCCCAGGGGGACCTGATCATCCATATAACTCCCCTCAGAGTTATACCGGGGGAGAACCGGCTGCCAGAAGAGCATCCCTCCATCAGTTTGATCCATATGATCAGACTGCTGCCCGTCTTGCGCAGTTCGAGCTTCTCGGTCATCATGTCGATAAATCTGAACTCATCGTCATGGGAGGAACCATCACTGCCCGGGAAAAAGAGTAT
>JAZDKH010000478.1:0-5179 GCA_043803325.1 Methanobacteriota archaeon
GTAAAATCTGCAATCAATCTTGAAGTAGTTTCAGTTACTCCGGAAAATATCAACGCCGGTGGTTCCGGATACGTAACCCTAAAACTGAAGAACAGCGGAGCAGACACTGGAAAGAAAGCTATTGCCAAACTGAGCCGTAGTGGGAATTCTCCGGTTGTTCCGGTCGACAGTACGGTCTACATCGGTACCTTTGAGCCAGGCCAGGAAGTAGATGCCAAGTTCAAGGTATCAGTCTCCAAAGATGGAGAACCTCAGGAATATCCGCTTTCAGTCCTAATTTCCTATGAAAATAATGATGGAGAAACGCTTGATACTCCTGCTGAAGATTTTGGTATCCCGGTTGGTGCAAAAGTCGCATTTACGGTTACAAGCCCTGCCAGTGTGATATCTCCAGGTCAGAAGGGGGGCATTGAAGTCACGTATCGCAACGATGGAGATGCAACGGCATACAGTGCTGAGGCACGGATAAGTGCAGTGGATCCTTTCACCAGCAATGATGACCTGGCTTTCCTTGGCGATATAAAACCCGGGGAGTCAGGTACAGCAAAATTCGTGATCAGTACTGCTGCTGATGCAACAAAGAAGTCATATGGACTAGATTCTGAAGTCCGGTATCGGGATGCCCTTGATAACAGCCAGATATCTGACACAGTCAAGATACCTGTGAGTGTTGTGGCTTCCGGTGGAATTGGATCACTCCTTGGTAATCCAATAGTATTAGCATTACTGCTTGTGATTATCCTTGGAGCCGGATATTATCTCTACACCCGGCGTCAGAAGAAACAAGTTCGCTGACCGATAATCCGGTTGTGATATACCTATGCGTTCATTTTTTTCCAGTGTTGCCGATCTCGTAGTTTACCGGCCAAGACTCGTTTCTGAAGTTTTTCTGGTTTTGATGCTTATCTCTCTTGTTGGGATGAGTATGATCTCGATGGCAACCGGGAATGATACCTATCTGGATAAGAATTCAGAGCGGGGGATTATCTCGAACCATTACGCAGACACCTTCCAGCAGAACACTCTGGTTCTTCTCTTTGAATGCAATGATCCCATGAGTCCTGACATACTAAACTATATCGACTCCATTATGGGGCCGATTAAGAAACTTCAGTATGTTTCAGGATCTTCAAGTATTACTGATGTTATCAAACAGGTCAATAACGGGACGATACCTCAGTCTTCAGGAGGGATTACTGCTGTCAAGGAGCAAATATCTCCAACTATTCTGAAACGGTACGTTCCTTCGAACCTGCTGAACATGGCGATGGTTACTCTTGAACCTGGTCTTACTGACAAGAAGAAAGAGTCTGCGATGAAGAACATCATCTCGTTCATCGACAGTACTGATATCCCTCCGGGTCTCTCGGTCAAACTCACTGGAGATGCGGCTTTCAGTATGGAGATGAAGAATGAGATGGGAAAATCCATGGCGACTCTCATCCTTGCTGCTCTAGTCCTGATGGTGATCGTACTGGGAATACTCTTTGCGTATGTCAGTCACCGGTTCCTGCCGGTTTTGATCGTCACTATAGGTCTCCTGCTGACTTTTGGTGTCGTCGGACTTGCCGGAGTTACGGTCAGTATGGCCGTGATATCCGCCTTCCCGGTGATGATTGGGCTTGGTATCGATTATGCGATCCAGTTTCACTCACGTCTCGAAGAGGAGGCCCGGACAAAAGCACTTCCTGATGCCATCCGGATTACAATCACAAAAACCGGCCCTGCGGTCATGTATGCCATGCTGGCAACGACGATGGGATTCTTCGCGATGTTCATCTCTCCGGTTCCGATGATCCAGGGTTTTGGGCTTGTGAGCATAATCGGAGTGGTGGTCTGCTACCTGACCTCGCTCTTTGGAATCCCTCTGATTGCTGTTTTGATAGATTATAAGGCAAAAGGATCAGGGAAATCAAAGATCACTGATGGCATAGATTCCGGGCTTTCCCGGATGGCAGTCGGAATTGCGAAGAACCCGGTACCAGTTCTGCTGATTGTATTTCTCGTTGCCTTTATCGGTATCCAACTGGATTCACAGATCCCGATCGATACGAATCAGAATGCCTTTGTTCCTCCTGATATGCCGGCGAAGATCACTCTTGATAAAGTGAGCCGTACGGTGGGATCCACAGATCCGGCCCCTGTCCTTGTCACGGGTGATAATGTTCTCTCCCTTGATTCTGTCAAGTGGATGAAAGAATTTACCACGATGGAATTGAAGTTGCATTCCAGGCTGACAAATGCGGTAAGTATCGCTGATTATGCAATTACCTATAATAATGGGACGATGCCGCAGACCCAGAGTGAACTGGATACAGCTCTCGCGAAGATTCCGGATGGGACGAAGAGGCAGTATCTGAGCGGAAAGACTGAAGCGGTAATTCAATTATATACCTCGAAGATGGAAACACCGCAAAAGAGTGATCTGAAAGATCAGATCAACAGTGATCTTTCGATATATCCTCCGCCCCCAGGTATTCAGACGCGTATCACCGGAAGTATCGAACTCTTTACGTCGCTGATCAGTGAACTTGTGGAGAGCAAAGAGGCGATGACATATCTCGGGTTCCTCCTCGTGGCCCTGTTCCTGGGACTGGTATATCGGAACATCAATGCTCTCACCCCGATCGTGCCGATCATTGCAATCGTCGGATGGAATGCTGTTGCCATGTATGTTCTTGGCATCGATTACAACCCGATGACGGCCTGTCTCGGATCAATGACGATCGGGGTTGCCGCAGAGTACACGATCCTCGTGATGGAACGGTACCTGGAAGAACGGGAAGAGACGGATGATGTTATCGAAGCAATCAAAAACAGTGTGAGAAAGATCGGTTCTGCAATCCTGGTATCAGGACTTGCGACATTCTTTGGGTTCTCTGCATTGATTCTTTCGACTTTTCCGATCATCAGCAACTTCGGGCTTACCACCATCATTGCAGTCCTTTTCTCATTGATAGGGGCCGTAGCAGTGATGCCAGCAGTGCTCTCGCTTGTCGATCAGATTGTTCACAAAGTCGAGGAGGTTGAAGAAGAAGTTCTTCATATCCATCCCCACCAGAAATAATTTTTTAGGTTAAGATACCCACTCTTGAGTTACGGGTAATCATTTCAAATATCCTTGCTTTTAGATCTTCAACTCCTTCACATCCTTTTTTCGAAATCCTCATGTAATCCATCCATCTGGTTGCATCTGGCATATGATTTCAGCAGAAGTAATAAAGTCTCCATGTATAGCAGGGTTATCCACTAAATTGTTCCTAACTTAGGAGAAAAATGGGTGCGTCTGTAGAGTGACCTCGCCGAAGATCTAGTGAATAATTTTATAAATGGGGGAAATAGACTTCTTTCTATCATTGATCTGATACAGCAGTATGAACTATTGTCTAATGGTTCATAATTTCCTTGATAATCGGTTTTCCTGCTTGTACAATGATGGAAGAGATGTGGGCACCTTATGGCAATTAATTATGTAGATACGGGTTTTGTGTTGATATGTACAGCGATGGTCATCTTCATGACCTTCGGGGTCGGCCTCTTTTACGCCGGCCTCGTGCATCGGAAGAATATCATCTCGATGCTGACACTCTCGTTCATCTCGTTCGCTCTGGTGTCGCTCCAGTGGGTATTCTTTGGATATACTCTCGCATTCGGGCCTGATATTGGTGGTATTATCGGTGGTCTGGATCATATCGGACTTGCAGGGGTTACGATGGAAGGAAAAAATATCCCTGACCTGGTCTTTATGATGTTTCAGCTGTCTTTTGCTGCAATCACCCTTGCCATTGTAACTTCAGCAGTTGCGGAGAGGATTAAACTTTCGTCGTTTCTTCTCCTCGGTCTCGCCTGGACGACTCTCATCTATGATCCGATCGCACACTGGGTCTGGGGGGGCGGATGGGCACAGACGATTGGGGTTCTCGACTTTGCCGGGGTATTGTTGTGCATATCTGTGCCGGATTCTCAGCCCTTGCACTTGCGTTTGTTATCGGGAAACGTCGTGGGTTTGGCGAATATTCTTTGCAGCCCTGTAACATCCCGATGACCCTTATCGGTGGGGCGATTCTCTGGTTCGGTTGGTTTGGGTTTAATGCAGGCAGTGCCCTTGCGGTAAATAACATCGCGGTCAATGCATTCATCGTCACCAATATCGCAGCAGCAGCGGGTACTTTCTCGTACATGTTTGTGTCATGGTACAAAGGAAAGCCAAGTTCACTATCTATGATATCAGGTACTATCGCCGGACTTGGTGCAATTACTCCTGCTGCCGGATTTGTCGGTCCGATGGAAGCTGTTGTAATTGGTGCAATATCCGGAATTCTGTGTTATTTTGCCCTGGTTTTCAGAATGGGTCAATTGTGGGATGAAAGCCTTGATGCCTGGGCAATCCACGGAACCGGTGGGATCTGGGGGACCATTGCACTAGGCATTTTTGCAACCGCTTCAGTGGGGGGAATAAACGGACTCATTGCTGGAAATGGCAGTCAGCTTATCCTTCAACTTGGTGGGGCGTTTATTGTACTGGCCTATTCATTCATTGGAACCTGGATTCTCGCCCTTATTGTGGACAGGATTATCGGTCTCCGGGTCAGTGAAGAAGAAGAGTATGTAGGACTTGACATCTCCCAGCATGGTGAGACTCACCGTCACTGACCGGAAAACATCTCGTAAAATACTTTTGGTATTTATTTCCTTTTTTAGTCTGGCTTATTGAGTCTAAACAGCCTGATATGATAAATATCAGTATTTTTTACGGGAACCGTATGCGATTGATTCCGGTATATATGGTCATTTCTGGTGGACGAACAAATCCGGCAAGGGTCATGTTGGCTCTTTGTGCAAAATCAATACCCCCGGCAAATGCAGCATTATTACTTACCATAACCGGTATTCCTGCCCGATAGGCTTTTGCAACCATGTCAACCGGAAGACGTCCTGAACAGACTAAATAGCAGTGGCTAAGATCAATTCCTTCCATAACCGCGATCCCAACAGCCTTATCTACGGTGGTATGGCGCCCCATATCTTCAACTCCACAAATAACTGTTCCATCTTCCTGAATAATAAGACTACAATGCATTCCCCCGGTTCGTTTCCAGATAACTGAATAGTCATTCACGCGGGCCATAGATCTGAGGATTGTTTCGGCTCTCAGGATGAGACCCTCAGGAAGTGGAGG
>JAZDKH010000479.1:0-3197 GCA_043803325.1 Methanobacteriota archaeon
TCGTTCTCGTACATAGATCTTCATTGTTTTCACCTCTGAATACCCTGCTGATTATCTCTGATATATCAACTGGTATCTAACAATCTATCTATAGTATGTTGATCTATTTATAACTTATTCTGGTGGCCTATGCACGAACGACATGAAATATTCAATAAACTCCAGGGTGAGACTCTGGTTCGGAAACAACTTTTTGATCGGTATAAAGAACGGCCACTTATCAGGATTCTTCCTGAACTGAACGTGATCAAGATCGGGGGTCATGGCATCATCGATTACGGGCGCGATGTGGTTCTTCCCCTGGTTGAAGAGATTGGTTCCCTTTCGAAGCATCATCAGCTCCTTCTCATCACTGGAGGAGGGGTCAGGGTAAGACATGTGATGGATATCGGTCTTGATCTGGGGATGCCTACCGGCATACTTGCTGAGTTGACCAGTAAGATCTCTGAGCAGAATGCGTTGATGCTGGCTACATTGCTTGCGCCCTGGAAAGCGAAACGGATTCATACCAGTGATCTCCTTGAACTACCCACGCTACTTGGGATGGGGGCTCTGCCAGTGACCCATGGAACACCACCGTATGGTCTGTATGAACATCCGTCAGAGCGATCAAATGGAGGTATTCCTGCACACCGAACCGATACCGGTGCATTCCTTGCAGCTGAGGTCATAGGAGCAAAACGGTGCATTCTTTTGAAGAATGTGGACGGTCTGTATGATAAGAATCCGTCCAAATTTCCTGATGCAGAACTGATCCCTGAGATCACTGCAAGTGAACTGATCAAGATGGACATGGAGGATCTCGTTCTTGAACGAAAACTCCTCGAAATAATGTTAGAATCACGCAATATCTCTTGTGTCCAGATTGTGAACGGACACAAAAAAGGTATGCTCACCCGGGCGATTATCGGGGAGAACGTCGGAAGCATTATCTGGGCCAGATAAATGGAAAGGTCTGCTGATATTTCTCTTGCCCCAATTGGGATTATTCACTCCCCTTCTCCCTTCATTTACTCTCTTTGTGAATGATATCTGGAGAGAGCAGAGACGATCAGGCCAATAATGAATGCGATGGCAATTCCTGCAGGGATAGTAAATATTGCAATAATCCCGGTCACCAGCCGATTATCAGTTTTTATTCCGTGTATTATCAGTTCAATGGCCACAGCCAGGAGGAGAGCACCAAAAAATCCCTGAGGAATATCAGCAAGGGTTTCTGGATTCGTCGCCAGGGATGCGATTCCGATGAGGATTATTCCCCCGATTACCATTGCAGATCCATGCCGTGCTCCGAACCGATAATGAGCAGCAACTCCTCCGGCGCCATGACACATCGGAAATCCTCCAAGCGTTGAGGTGGAAAGGCTCATCACCCCGATGGTCAGACTCAGTTTGTCAGGGGATACCGGCCGGTTATATAGTTCAGTTGCGAGGAGCGATGTGGCAAGAACAGCGTTTGCAAGAGTGAGAGGGATCTGTGGGATGACCAGTTGTACTCCGGCACTGATGTATTCACTTAGATTTGGGATGACCAGGGTTGGGAGGGTCGGAAGGGCGATGAGTGGTATTCCACTGGTAAAGATGAGCACTCCGATGCCGAGACCCAGAATACACAGAGCTGAGAGATCAGGAATATCCCGCATATACCTGATGAATAGGAAGAGCACGATGATCCCGATGCAGATGAAGAAGAAGAACGGATCCTGCATCCCAAAGGTAAATATTGCACTCCTGAGCAGGATGAGCCCAAGCCCGAGCTGAATACCCCGTATTACTGCGAGTGGGATCCGATCCCGAATCCATTGCATTCCTCCGGTAAGGCCCAGGATCATGAAGAGGATCCCTATCAGGATCCCGGAGGCAGCAATCAGCCCCGGTGATAACTGTTCAGCGATTGCAACCGCAGCGACTGCTTTGAGGGGTTCAACCGGAATTGGAATCTGGTATACTAATCCGCATATGATATACCATACTCCACAGAGGAGGAGCATGAGTGAGAGTGACATACCGGTGGTGAGTGAGACCGTAAAGAAGAGTGGCAGGATGGTCCCAAAGTTCCCGACTGATCCTGCTATATCACCCCATGAGATCAAAGGGATAATCGGTGAATTAGATTCCACTGCAGACAGAATTCTCCTCATAGGGCATTACATGGACTGAAGGGGCTTTAAATGAAATAATAACATCCCGACCAACATAAAGGTCCATGTCCCGGACTGACTGCCAGGTAACCTGAACAGACAGGGAGATCTCCCCGACAGAGACGATTGCATGGCTGATGATGCCAAAGGGTCTGATCTCACTAATGCTGCCTTGTAGGACATTTCTCGCACTCATCTTCCCGTCAGGATCATTATAGAGAGTGATATCTTCCGGTCTGATAGCAACGGTAACCTTCCCTGAACTGATATCACTTAGAGCATGAATGGTGACTCCACCAATCTGTATTGAAATAATGCCGTCCAGGTCACCGGTCACGTTCCCAGATAAAATGTTGGCTATGCCGATGAACCGGGCGACATCAGCAGAGCAGGGTCGTGAAAAAACATCAATAATTCCCCCGGTCTGAATAAACCGTCCTCCCATCATCACTGCAATCTGGTCAGCGAGACGCTGACCCTGAAAGAGATCATGAGATGACATGATCACCGTGGTTCCGAACTCCCGGTTGTAGTACCTGATGAGTTCTTCGATCTTTGTTGTTGATACCGGATCCAGGTTCGCGGTCGGCTCGTCAAGGAGGAGAAGATCAGGTTCGGTCACCATTACCCGTGCCAGGGAGACCCGTTGCATCTCCCCTCCTGAAAGGGTTCCGGCTTTCTGATTCTCATACCCGGCAAGACCGATCTCCTGGAGTTTCTGCAGTACTCGGACGTTGATCTCATTCTTATCTACTCTCCGGTATCGGAGGCCGACTGCGATATTTTCAAACACGGTCTCTTTAAAAGAGACAGGGGACTGAAAGACCATCCCCATTCTACGACGGAGCGCGGTTACATCCTGACCGCGGTCATGGATTGATGTGCCATCAAAGAATATTTTCCCCTCTGACAGGGTATCCAGAAGATTAATGAGCCTGAGCAGGGTGGTCTTTCCCTGTCCGGATGGTCCGATGATGGTGAAGATCTTTCCAACCGGGATATTTGCTGAAACCCGATCAAGCACCACCTTCTGCCCAAATGATTTAGAAATATTGT
>JAZDKH010000480.1:0-3964 GCA_043803325.1 Methanobacteriota archaeon
GCTTACTTAAAAGGGAGTCCTTATTTTTTTACTATTGAAGATGCTAATTATAAATTAACCCATCAAGGTCTTTTAAAAAAATGGTTGTATTTTTTGCCTTTTTTAAAACGATATATTAAAAACCTATTCTACTGACTATTCTCCATTCTTCTTTGTATCATTCGCTTCGGTCTGCGGTCCGAGTTTTTCTTCGGCATCATTGAGACCTTCATGCAGATTTCCGAGTTCGGTGAGATTATTTGCGGCAGAACTCTGATATGTCTCGATAGCTTTTTCAAAGGCAGTCACTGCGTCCTGGTATTTTTGGTTTTCCAGCGAAGATCGCCCTTTCCCAGCATAGGCAAGGTAGGTATACTTATTATTTTTAGAGAATTTTATCGCGGTATCATACGATTCAACTGCGATCTGATACCGTTTCAATGCTTCAAGAGCATACGCCCGACCAAACCATGCATCAAACGATTCAGGATCTCTCCCAAGGGCACTATCAAAAGAGGTCTTCGCATTGTTGAAAGAACCGGCAATCAGATAATCCTTCCCCGCATTGAGGTAATTTGTGGTGAATAGACTCAAATTTATTTGTAATTCTGCTCCTCTGAAGAGTTTTGGTTCAAAAGTTGAGACCACTCCCTTCTCCTGCAGCCAGGTGGGAGAGCCCATCCATTTCTGCGTATACCCATAATCTGCCGAAACCGGAGATATCATCAGAATTCCAGCCACAATTATAGCGAATGCCATGTATAGAGGGGTGTTCCTCACATTTCTGAATACCCTGGATAGAAGGAGATGCATACTAGTCTTCATCCCTTCAAGTAGAGATGCTTTTGCTGATCCCAATACCTGAAAAAGATCTCACCCAACAAAAATGGTAAAAAAAAGGGTATCAAAAACCTGTGGATGATAATCTAGACGAAATACCGAAGGTGTTTCATGAGAGAATAGGGAATTACCAGGATACCTGGTTCCTCAGCTTGAATTCGTTGCAACATTCGCGGCAGTCTTCGTTCCAAGCTTCTCTTTAGCATCAGCAAGACCTGCATTCAGATTTTCGAGGTCTGTTTTGTTCTCTGACCCGGATTTGCCATATTTATCAATAGCCAGAGTGAATGCGCTCACTGATTCCTGGTACTTCTGAAGCTCAAGGAGGGCACGAGCCTTTCCAGCATAGGGTATCCAAGCATTTTTATTAGATTTCGCTAGACCGATAGCAGCCTCATACGAGTCGAGAGAAGACTGGTACCGCTTTAATCCTTCAAGAGCCATACCATGTCCTAACCAGGCATCAAACATTTCAGAGTCGGCATCAATTGCCCACTTAAAATCCGAGATCGCTTCATTATAATCGCCACCACGAAGGAGATCCTTTCCTTCGTTTATTAACGTATACGTAGAATTTATTGCCTCACTCCCCTTTTGCATCTGTTTATAGAGATCAGGCTCCATACTGGCGTTTGCCTTTTCCTCCAGCCAGTCAGGGGAACCCATCCACTTCTGCGTATACCCATATTCTGCCGAAACCGGAGAGATAGTAGTGATACACACTGCTCCCATAATAAGCAGAATTGAAAATATGGAGAGACAATTCTTTCCAGATATATGAGATGATAAAATACCCATACTAAGAATATTTCCCGCTGAGTAGAGATGCTTTCTTACAAGGATCTAAAATCGGTCTAAAAAAAGGGGGATATGAAATCCAGGTATCCCATCCACTTTATGCGGTGGAGTTCAGATCTCCCTGCCTTTTGAGTTCTTCAGCCTTCCCGAGAGCTGCTGATGACTCTTCCATATCTCCTGATTTTTGTGCTGCTTCAGCAAGTCCCTGATAGAGCATGACATGATCCTCTAAAGTTCCCGAGCTCTGAGCTTCGAAGGCATCTATCGCTGACCTGAACGCTTCAGTTGCATCTTTGTATCTCTGAAGAACAGTTAAAACTCGTCCTTTTCCTGCATAGGCGATCCAGTTATGATCAATTGAGTTCGAAAATCCAATCGCTTTTTCAAAAGAATCCAGTGCCGTTTGTGACCGTTTCAGTCCTTCAAGTGCATATCCACGCCCAACCCAGGCATCATAGGAATTCGAAGAAATTCCGATTGCTTTTTCATAATTCTGTTTTGCCTCAGCAAAAGAACCGCCAGCAAGGAGTTTATTTCCATGCTCTATATACGAACTTAGGTTAGGTTCCTCTCCCTTGGTAGTATTGACATCTTTCGGGTAAAAAAAATCAGGCAGATCGAAATTTCCACCCTCTTTCTCTGCCATAACCCAATCTGGTGCTCCCATCCATCCCTGGGTATACCCATCCACTGCCATCACCGGTGATATAAGTATTCCGCCGGACATCAGAACAGCAATCAACAACAGAAAGATACTTCTGGCATTCTTACTTTGTACAAAAGATTGAACTGATCTCATACTAACTCATTGTCCCCCTCGGAAAGATGGTTTCTCTAGGGGCACGAATTCATCAGAATGATACGAGTGAAAAGTTACGTTAGGAAAGTTCACTAGTATCACCGCGCATTATAGGGATGGAGAGAGATTACCTCTGTCCGGTCTCCCTCTGCTCCTCTTCAAACCGTTTTGCCTCAAGTTCACGAAGGTCTTTGCGCTTAATCTTTCCAGAGATTGTCTTTGGCAATTCTGATACAAACTCTATCTTTCGGGGATACTTATAGGGGGCAGTGATCTCCTTCACATATTCCTGAATCTCCCGGGAGAGTATTTCTGAAGGTTCAAAACCAGGCTTCAGAACGATAAACGCTTTCACCACAAACCCACGGATGATATCAGGTGACCCGACTACCGCGGTCTCGGCAATGGCCGGGTGTCCTATCAGGGCGTTTTCTACTTCAAACGGACCGATCCGGTACCCGGATGCCTTGATCACATCATCATCCCGACCTACAAACCAAAAATACCCATCCTGATCCATCATCGCCCGATCACCGGTGTAGTAATATCCGTTCCTGAAAACATTCTCATTTTCTTCAGGGTTGCGATAGTACTGCATGAACATCCCTACCGGTTTTGGATCAACTTTTATCGCTATAGACCCCTCTTCTCCAGCCTTGAGCGGTTGTCCGAGATCGTCATGAATTTCTACCTGCCAACCCGGGGTTGGTCTTCCCATGGATCCGTACTTTGGTTGCATACAGGGGAATGTTCCAACACAGAGAACTAACTCGGTCTGCCCATACCCTTCGTAGATCTCAAGACCGGTTGCATCCTTCCATGCTTTGATCACTTCGGGGTTGATCATTTCACCGGCACTGACACAGTGCCGAAGCTCGGAAAAGTCATATTTCCGGAGATCTGCCATGATCAGCATCCGGTAGATTGTCGGGGGTAAACACAAGGTAGTGATACCGTACTTCTCTATCAGGGGGAGGAGTTCGGTTGCGTTAAACTTACTCCGATAATCATACACAAAGATTGCAGCCCCTTCTATCCATTGGCCAAAGAGTTTTCCCCAGGCAGACTTTGCCCATCCGGTATCTGCTACCGTAAAATGGAGATCACTACTCCTGACATCATGCCAGAACCGTGCGGTTACAATATGCCCAAGCGGGTAATCCTGGGTGTGCACCACCATCTTTGGTTCTCCGGTCGTGCCTGAAGAGAAGAAAATCACCATTGGATCCCGGCTCTTTGTCTTGTGTAACCCCTTAAGATTCACAATGCGGGCTGAGACCGGTGCAGGATAATCAAGTTCAGTCAGGTAGGAGATCCATCCCGGCCGTTGTGCATCATTTACCATCTTCACCTCAAGGGATGGGCATTGATCTGCGATCGCCTCAACCTTCTCAGCATTCTCCTCTGAGGTGATGATCATCTTCACATCAGCAGCGTTAATTCGATATGCGATATCCTTCTGGGTGAGCATCGTCGGTGCAGGGATATAGATAGCCCCAATCTTGATCAGGGCGATGGTCATAAACCACCACTCCGGTACCCGTGGCA
>JAZDKH010000481.1:0-5150 GCA_043803325.1 Methanobacteriota archaeon
GGCAACCAAAATTCCGCATTGTGGCAATTACCGGCGGTCCACTCCAGGTCGAAGCAACCCACTTTAGAAAGATGGAGATCGAGCTTATCGCTAAGGATGTTGGGGCCGAGGTCGTATTCCTTGAACCAGTACCTGATGAAGATAAGAAAAAACACTGATCTTTACCATCGCTCTCTTTTCACAACTTTTGTATAACTTCCAGCCGAATATATAAACCATCATGGCTGCCCTCTCGATAGAAATCCTCTTTTCATCTGCGGTGAAACTCTTCCTTGTTGAAGAACATTCAATCAGCCTGACCTTTACTCCTGACGGAATTCGAATCCGGTTTCCGACAACCAGAAGGCTTGCAGAATATCTCAATGTTCCCCATTACTACATTCTTCCATATTTTGCAATGATGGAAGAGCAGGAGCTCGTAACCCGTGCAGAGCGGGTAGGGATTCTGACAACAAAGACCGGTTCAGAGCGGATGATCAGGATTATGGAAACACAGTTTCCGGAGGAGAGTATCGCTCTACTTGGACCAGAAATATTTCGTAGTGTGTGCACCCCACTCGATAAAATCCAGTCTTCCTCTGATACACCTCAGGCCCATTAACCATGACGATATACCTTGGTATTGATGACACCGATTCACTCGAATCTATCGGAACCGGCAGGCTCGCCCGTAGTATAGCAGATGAGATATCAGACCGGTTCCCAGTCAGGGGAATAACCAGACACCAATTCCTTGTTCATCCTGACATCCCATACACCTCACATAATAGTGGAGCAGTCATCACCATTGGTGACATCCCTGATGAGGATCTTCCGCCCCTCTTTGAGAGGGTCATATCTCTCATGAAGGCCCGGTTTGTAGAAGGGAGTGATCCTGGAGTGGCACTAGCACGAGATACCATGATCTCTGCTCCGGTCGTAATCTTTGGACAAGACGCAAAACGACAGGTGCTTTCTCAGGAGATGGCCAGGAAACTTGCCAGTAATACGGGAATTCTTCTTGTCGGGCTCGGAGGAACTGAAGGAGGAGTTATTGGTGCACTCGCTGGAATCGGACTTGCATCATCAGGGTGCGATGGCCGATTTCTGCAGCTTGGAACCATTCGTGATATTATGGGTGATCAGACCGTCACTGAGGTCCTTAAAACCGGGATAGAGACGGTAATGACTACAGACGGAAGAATACTCACCGAAGGCTTGATCAGAATCAGAAAATTCCCGCAACCGGTGAGTATCCATGGCAGACCCATCCTCCTTGTTGAGGAACTGAATGATGAATGGGTCCTGGTAAAGCGGGACTGACCATAATACATCATCACTTCAATCTCTATTTGAATAACACCGTTCAACCGATATTCCGATACCTTCACAGATCATACCATAATTATGGACGATTGTGCCTCTTTCTTTGCTGCTGATACCTTCGCAAACGATATCGGTATCAGATTGATCACTGTTTCTACCGGCCGCTCTACGATGGAACTGACAATTACAGACAAGCACCGCAATCCCCACGGGACTGTTCATGGCGGTGTCATTTACTCCCTTGCTGATGCTGCATTTGCAGTAGCAAGCAATTCACATGGAATACCATCAGTTGGTATCAACACCTCGATTACCTTCATGAAAGCGGCAACGAGTGGCATATTGTATGCTGAGGCAGAAGAATTCTCAAAAAATCCAAAACTGGGAACCTATATCGTAGAGGTATATGATCAGGAGCGGGAGAAGATAGCGGTGTTTCAGGGACTCGCGTACCGCAGGACACCCAGGATTACCGAAAAGAAGTAAAAGTTATCCGATGGACCACCACTAACCAAGCGGCCCGACCGAAGGGAGGTTATTAGTAACCTCGGAGTTCGATCTCAACTTTTTTCAGGTTTTCAATCCGCTTCTCAAGTGCCGGATGAGTCGAGAACAGACCAGCCAGTGTCTTTCCGGAGATTGCAGGGATGATATAAAAGGCATTTGCACCTTCCGCAGCGACCTTCGCTTCTGTCGGGACATACTCCATCTTCCCACTGATCTTGGTCAGGGCAGAGATGAGTGCCTGAGGATTATTGGTAATATATGCACTCCCCCGATCTGCTGCATACTCCCTGTACCGTGACAGGGCCATCATCAGAATCGTTGCGATCACCCATACCACGGCAGCCACGATCCCTGCAATGATCCAGGCACCTCCCTCCCGCCGGTCAAATATCGAAGCAAAGAGAAAGTTCTGCATAATCATCGAAGCGATCATCGCAATAAATGACGCAAACGTCATTGTCAGGATGTCACGATTCTTGATATGAGAGAGTTCGTGGGCAAGTACAGCCTCAAGCTCAGGGGTATTCAGGGTCCTTGTGATCGAGTCAGTCACGGCAACTACAGCATGTGTCGGACTTCTCCCGGTAGCAAATGCATTTGGTATTGGTGACTGCATAATTGCCACTCTGGGTTTTGGAATCCCTGCTTCAGTGCAGAGTTTCTCGATCATCCGGTGAAGTTCCGGAGCTTCATCAGGCTCTACGACCCTTGCACCGGTGCTCATCAGTACCATCTTATCTGAAAAGAAGAACTGGACAAGACCAAGGCCTACGGCAATAAGCACGATGAACCAGACATTAAGTCCGAGCATCATCAGGATGCCAATAAAAACGAGATAGACGAGAAGAAGGAGAGACCAGGTGAAGATCATACGGTAGGTCAGCCCCCAGTCACGTTTCCATATCATAATTAGTATATATGCGAGCAGTTCATCATAAACATTTTCCAGATTCGACAATAATTCTCTCAAATCGGGACTGTTTTTTGAGAATGTCAAAATTTTGCAGAGAGAAACTTATTATCCCAGGTAAAATAAGTCGCGGACTAGCGCCCTGAATACCCTGATGTTCCCTTGATGGAACATATGATCCGATATACCATAATGACTCATAGATCCGATTTATATGACGACAATCGGATTCCTCGGGTACGGAAAGATGAATCAGATGCTGATTCTGGGATTTCTCCGGACCGGAGTCCTGAAACCGGAACAGATTGCAATATCTACGAGAACCATTGACAAAGTTACAAGTCTGATCAAGTCATATCCAGAGATCAGAGTTATGACAGATAACCGGATTCTGGCAGAGATGGCTGACATCATCTTCATCGGAGTCAGGCCACTTGAGGTCCTCCCGATTCTGCATGAGATCCACGATGTCAACAGTGGGGATGTTCATATCGTCTCCATTGCCGCATGTGTCAGGACAGATCTAATCTCCTCGGTTCATCCAGGTAGAATTACGCGAATTCTTCCTTCAATCTGTTCTAATGTTGACGAAGGAATCACTCTCTGTTACCATCATCCAACCGTGAGATCAGAGGAGGCAGCATATCTCGAAGGACTCCTTGCCTCACTCAGCAGAGTCATGATAATGGACGAAGAACTCTTCGAACCTGCCGGAGACCTGATGAGTTGTGGGCCAGCCCTTATTACCAGGATCCTGGTGGAACTCGCAGCAGCCGGTTCCCGGCATAGTACTCTCAGTCAGGATGCTTGTCTTGCAATGGTGACCGAGACCGCCTTTGGAACTATCCGACTCCTGCAGGAGGGAATAAAACCTGATGACCTCATCAGCAGGGTTGCAACACCTGGGGGAATCACCGAAGAAGGGGTAAAGATACTTGAGCAGGATCTGCCCCCGATCTTTGACCGGCTCTTTGGTACCACCCTTGCGAAACATAAACAGGTCAGAGATAGAGTAGCCGCATCCAGAGAAGAACTCTCGTTCAGGTAATATGAAGGGGGAGAATGACAGGAATTCTGATACGTCATAACCCCTAACCTGCGGTATGCAGTTTGCATCAGGATCTCCGGGGCGGATATTTTATATCAGGTTTGACCATGGTGAAGATCTATTATCAGGAATACAGACATTTGTAGCCGAACACCAGATCAGGTCAGGAATCATCCATCTCATCGGGGCAATATCAGAAGGAACCCTCGTCAGCGGTCCGAAAGAGACGGTCATCCCTCCTGATCAGGTGTGGCAGACCCTCTCAGAGGTTCATGAACTGATCGGTACCGGGATGATCAGGTCAGGATCTGAAGGGCCGAAGGTTCATCTCCATGCTGCTGCCGGCAGGGGCGAGTCAACGCTCTCTGGATGTTTCAGAAAAGATACCCATGTCTATATCGTCATTGAAGCGGTCATCATAGAATTTTCTGGTTTCTCTGTCGGTTACAGATGGGATGAGAAGACCCTTCTTCATCTCCCAGACCTTGAGAAGATATAATAGGTTCAGAGATATTCGGGAACGACACGAATTACTCCAATTCTGCTCTTTTTGAGCTCAATCTGAAAACCAAGAGACCGAAGGTATTCTGAGGCATACCCAGTATTATGCAAAAGTACCTCAACCAGATCTTCCTGTTCGTCAACATCGCAATAGAGCCTGAATGAGTCAACAATCGAACAGGTAAGACCAGCATCTCCAGCAAATCGCAAGTGCTTTTGAAAACTGCCACCATAATATTGTGCTCTGAACCGATCAGCATATTTGATATAGACCGCATTCGTTCCTCCGCCTGTGCCTGGAGCAATTGCCATTTCTGATCCTGAAGACATCAGCATCAGAAGAGAGGAGCGATCTACAAGTGCCAGATCTGCCATAATGATAGCAAGCGGACCACTTGATACCATACAGAAGGTATCTAATGCCTCATTCAGACCCTGATCCAGTATCTCAATTCTGATATCAGTACATCCGGGTATGGAGAACGGTGCAGTAGTAAGGATAAGGGGATCACAACCGGCACTCCTGGCAGCATCGATTACGTCCCTCAGCATACACAAGGCAAACTGCTCCCGTTCATCCCCAGATAAGACACAGGAGAGGCGGGATTTGGGATTTATTGGTTTGAATGGGATAACGACCGGAATCCTCATAATATCAGACGGCTTCTTTGATCTGCCGTGGGTACATAATTTACCTGATTATGGGTTAAAATAACCTGACCTTTACCATGCAGAAGAAGACCGATTCATTACCTCTCACTCTGATAATAATATACTGACAACCATTCATGCAATCGTTTATCCCATCATCAAATCCCAGCCCCGGTCACAAAGCCTGTGAACAGACAGAAGGGAGGGGAGTGGTAACCTATTCCCGGA
>JAZDKH010000482.1:0-13318 GCA_043803325.1 Methanobacteriota archaeon
GATGAATCTTTAATTATTCTGTAACTTCCCTGTAATTAGGTCAGAAGAAACCTATTCTATTTTATAAACAAAATTCTGATCAGAAATTCATCAGGGGTGACCCATGCACCTACTGGCACTCGTTGCAGATCAAAGGATCAAAATACCCCTTCAGGTTGACACTTTGTGAGGTATTTATCCATTGTCGCTGACAAGTTTACCAAAACCAAAGAAATTGCGATTATCGTGCTATGATCACAGATCAACACACCTCGTTATCAACCGAATTCTGACGGACTTTTACTGTGTTGAGATCAAAATTTAAGATTGGATGTATATGAAAAAAATTACAAAAATCGTTCAGATTCTAATTATGGTTGGATATATAACCGGAATGGGAGCATCGGTATCAGCTGGTATGACCTCACTCCCGGCTGCTGGATGGTCGATCCCCTTAGACGGTGACACAAAAGGTGCTCTCAATCAGGCCGGGTATGAAGAAGGAACCAACTTCCAGAGATCATCAGAGAAGTTCGTATCACTTGTTGATGGTGAGGGAAAAGTCTGGGATGGGATGCCCCTTTGGCAGTTCGCAGAAAAGGCAGAAAATAATGCCAAAGGTGGAGTCAGTACGGATGAAGCGATGGATTTGAATGATACGCTGACTCATAAGGGATATCAGATTACCGTAACCGGCAATGATGGAAAGGAAACCACCCTTGCAAGTACTGATATTGCACAGAATAATAATTACATTCTGGCTGATACGTTAAATGGGAACCCATTGGCAAAGACAGACTCAACATATCCTCTTGTTCTGGTTGGGAAAAATTTACCAACTGATCAATATATTGGCGGAATATCAAAAATTACCCTTCATCTGAATGAATAATAAAATTCATTTTTTCGGGAATTAATCCAGATTCACCGGTTCACCTCATCATAACGTATAGAGCGCCCCATAATGTTTAAGTCGGGCAAGTTTTTCCGGGTAATCGGGAAGCATCTGCCCAACTAACCCCCAGAACTTCTTTGAATGATTATGGTGTATTATGTGGCAGAGCTCATGAACCACCACATACTCGATAAGATCTACCGGAGCCATTGCCAGCCTGATATTCAGGATGATTCCTTTTGAAGTACACACTCCCCAACGGGTTTTTTGGTTTCCATATTTGACCATTGGCATCGAAATTCCAAGGCGAGATGACCACAATTGAATCAAAGGGTTTGAAACCTCGTGGATCGTTTTTCTCAGAAGTAATTCTAATAACTGACGTATTACCTGCCGTTTTGCTAAATCTGCAGTGCCATCTGGGATACTCACTTTAATCACCCCCTCTTTGAGCAGTATGCCAGGCTTCGCTACCCCGGTGATAACTGAAAGACAAACATCATTACCGAGGAGAGGGATGAGTTCACCGTCCTGAAAAAGCCGGGTCGGGGCTGCAGGTTTTTTTGATAAGTTGACTTTTTCATCTATCCAATCCGCCTTCTCCTGAATAAACCGGTGAATACGAGTAGCATCCGTTCCTGCAGGAATAACTACAACCACTGATTTATCAGCAGTGATCTTAACTATAATTCGTTTTGCCCGGTTACTTACCTGAATCCGGTATGGGATCTGTCTTCCAGATACCTCGATCTGCCTGAGTTCATCATGAATTGGATGCACCAGAAGATTTATCCCCAGTTTCTCCGCAATCCACGTGGTATTTGTCTCAACAAAATTCCTGACTACGGTGGAATCTGCATCGAGCGGAGCGACAACTATCACTGGTTTCATCGGATTAACTTTGATAGTCATATGTCTGGCTCTGGGACTATACTGAATGTGGTATGGAATTCTCTCTGTTCCAATCTGAACAGAACCTTCAGTATCTGATCTTTGAAATTTTGGATCAAATTGAAGAATCTGGGAGTAGATCCACTCAGCATGTTCCTCTGCAGTCTTCTGCACATCATCTGGTGTGGCGTCTGCTCTTGCCTGGACTACAAGGCGGCCACTCCGGTAGTAACAGACAGAATTCGTCTTTCTACGATGATTGTAATCAACCGAATAAGGAACCGAAATTCCCCTGACTAAGAGAATTCCCGATGTAACCCGGGAAATTTGTTCTATCCTGATCTGAAGAAGGAGTTTAAAGATTTTTGTCGCATCCCGATACAGGAAACGCCTGATTTCGTCAGGAGATGTATTTGTAGAGGCAAATACCATCAGTTCCCCTGATTTGGATACCTCAACTCTGATTCCGGTCTCTTCTTGTCGATATATGACGGTATATGGTGCTGTATCATCACCATAAGAGATTATATCAGAATATCCATCTGGATCTGGAGGAAAAGAAAAGCCGGGAAGTGGAATCTGCATAAAATTCCTGGTTATTCTGGTTTTTTTCCACTGGCGATGAGATTGTATGCCAGATACGGGATATTCTCTTCAATAAATGGTTCAACACGTTTTGCAATTAAAAATAGTGGATCTGCAAATGTGAAGTGAGCAAATGAACATCTGAAGATTGAGATATCTGTAAACCCAGCCTCTTCAAGGAGTGTATACATCTCCTGTGCGGAATAGTAATGTTCAGTAAAATTTCCGACTCCCACCCGCCGAATCCGCATCTTCTCCCCGATCATAAAGAGTGCAGGAAGACTGGAGGTGAAGACATTCTTTCCAAGTGTACAGACAGCAAGTCTTCCACCAGGCCGAAGTACGCGCAGACAATCTGCAAGCGTCTTTTCTGGTTTTATCAGGTAGGAAAACGCAAGAAGACTCGATATTGACTCAAACGAACCTTCCTCAAAGGGAAGTTCTTCTGCAGTTCCGACAACGAACTGCACGGTTGGAAAGATTGGGGTTGCCCGACGGATCATTCCTGAACTGATATCGATACCGGTAACCTTCCCACCATATCTCAGAAATCGGCGAATAAAAAGCCCAGTCCCACACCCGATATCTAAAAGTTCACCACCGGTCCCAATCTGATTTATGACTGCTTCTGCGATGTGATCATAATATTGCCTTCCCCGGTCCCGATGATCATACCGTTGATCGTACACATCAGCAATATCATCATAATGGGACTGAACCCTGAGATCTTCTCGTGCAGATGTTTTCATAAAAATACCTCTCCGACAATCCTCGCAGCAAGTGCGTTTACCTGTAGATACTCATTTCCTGCATGAGTCATGATATAATCTGCATCTGCAATGCAGGATATTATCGTCGGGTGATAATATTCCCTTCTGACAATGAGCATCAGTTCATCCAGAACTTCCCGTGCTGAGAGCCCGTACTCGATCATAAGGCCTTCAAGTCTCCGTTGGGCGGTTGCGATATCCTTGCTTTCCATCGCACGGAATGCCGCCGTCGCAATTTTACGGGTCTCCCCTTCACCGAACGACTCAGGAGTGACTTCGTCGCCTGTCACGACCCGCACTTGCAAGTACATAATTGCCTTGCGGAGATCGCCGCCAGCTGCATTCACAAGCAGACTGAGTTCATCCAGATTGACGGTCTCTTCAGAAACACCCATATTTGCGAGGACATCTTGTAACCGACAGAGTATCTGCTCTCTGGTAAGCGGCGAAAAAAAGAGAGGCAGGCACCGGGAACTGATAGGAGGAATAAGAGATGATGCATTCGTAGTACAGAATATAAATCGGCACGTTGCACTATACCGCTCCATGATTCTTCGGAGGGCATGCTGGACATCATGTGAGAGAGTATGGGCGTCCTCAAACCAGAGGACTTTAAATTCAGCATTTATTGGCCTGATGGAGGCGTAGGTATTTATGACATGTTTCAGATTTGAGAGGAATGACTCATCTGATTTGTACAGATGCATAAATTTATCATCTGATTCCAGATATGTCCGACCCCGTTCCATCAGATCAGCAGTGTGAAAGATGGTGACATTATCCTGCCAAATATCTCCATAAAGAGCTTTCAGAGTAGCCTCAACTGATATCGTTTTTCCGGAACCATGCGGTCCTGATACGAGCAGATGGGGAAGCGTCTTTCCCTTGGCGAACATCCGGAGTACCTCAATCACCCGTTCCTGCCCTATCACCTCATCCAGACTAACAGGCCTGAATTTCTCAATCCAAAACATCATCAAGCCTCCTTTTTATTGACACTATCGCCTCACGCAAAAGATCTTTACTGCAAATTCGGAGTGGTTTCTGCTCATATTCTCCCGGTTGTCTCGTTCTGATCGCCTGGGTTATTGCAGGGATCGCTCTGGTTACCTCATCAATTATTGGCAGAGTTGCCATTTGTGCGGTCCGTGAAAGCGGGTTAAGATCGATTGCAATGACGGTCTTTCCCATATGTACCAGAGCACCTGCACGATCCCCATCCTCGAGTGGAACAAGGATCACATCTGCTGCAGCGATTCCGTCCGCATGACAGAGGCCACGATCATGATCCAAGGGGATGTGACGAGCTACGGGTCCTTGCAAAACCCGGCACCCGGCTTCTTCAAGCATCCGGGTAATCTTCTCTATCCGCTCTTCTGTCCGATGAAAGAGGTTTACTTCCACGAGTGCTCCTGATGCCTCCTGGAGATCAGCGATAGCCTCAGCACAGAGGGCAGCGGTATTCCCGTTGACTGAGATGACCGGGTGTTCTGCTCTCATGAGGAGGGCTGCAGCCAGTCGTTCTGCCTCTGCTGCACTTACACTGGTCTGTTCACCGAGGAGATAGTCAAACGCCTCTCCCCGCCCATGTGCAGTGAGTCCTTCAAGAGCGACGATGCCGGATCGTGTACAATCGGCCATCCGTTCTCTAGTAACCAGAGAACGATACCGGGGATGGTTCAAAGGAATCATGAGAGCACCTCAAGAATTTGTGGACCCTCCTTTGCTATATGAAGGGGATACACGGATCCAAACTGGGTGAGTACTGCCTGACTTCTATTCCCAAGAGCAAATACTCCATTTCCAAGCATCGTCATACTAGCCGGGATATCATTTGTATCACACGCGATTAGGACTTTCCGAACCTCATCTGATATGAAGCCAAAACCCTCTGCAAATCGTCGGGAGTATCTGAAGAGATCTTCAAGATATGTCGGCTCTTCGCCAGGGAATGCCTGCTTGATCCGGGACAGATATTCAGGGGAGGATAAGACAGACGCGGTCCGAAGCGGCCCCAAGGTCAGTGCATACACAGGACGATCATCATCGTGCCTGATAATCTTTCCTTGTGGGCCCGGACTGCCTCGATACACCCAGCCACCTCCCTGACAGGCAGACACATCTCCAAGTCCGGTTCGCTCTATAACCTCTATTGAATGTGCCAGATCAGAGCAGGCAACCGGAGATAATTCCAGGTTGAAGAGGATATTTACTGCATGAACCGTGGCAAGGAGTGAAGCAGCTGACAAACCATACCCGGCTGAGAGCGGAAGATGACAATTAGTCTCCACGGTAGCACTGACATTCAACATTTGTAACAGATGGTGGAGGGTTGGTGAGTGATCTGATATCTTCACCCGTAACCCGGTCTGTCTTATCTGGTAGATATTCACCGAACTCGTTGGAGATGAACTGACCGTAACGGTAACCCCGGAGTCGATTACAATCCCCCCTCCACAACTTCCAGAAGTAGCAGGATCCCCGGTGATAATTGGGAGGAAAAAACCAGAGATATGGCCAGGACAGAACGCAGTTACCTGCCTGATCATTCGTCCGCACCCATCCTGGATTGAGACGAGGAGGAAGGCCGGGCCAGGTGCTCATGAATGACTCGTTCGAGAATATGATGTGCTATATCCTCTTTCGATCCAGAAACCCTGGTACTTCCCTTCGTATCGATGAGCAGATATTCGCCTGAATCTGATCCCATTGTTTCAGGGGTATTCGCTGCCACAAGAGCAACCCCCTTCTCAATGAGACGGGCTGCATCTGATTCACTATCCTCTCCTAGCTTGAATGCAACCACCATGTTGGCTTTCAGGAGAGCCAGATCAAGAATCTTCGGAAGAGGAACGAGATCTATGGATACTTGACTCCCGCTCGGTATTTTTCCCGGTTGTCTGACTGGTGCAAAATCGGAGATGGCTGCTGCACTAATATAGATATCAACATCAGATTGATCCAGAATATCAGTTACTGCCAGCATCATCGAGTGAGCAGTGTCTGTTCTGATATTTGTAACCCCGGGGAGGTGGTCACGGTGGATGAGAGTTACCTCAGCTCCAAGTCGATATGCTGCCTTTGCCAGTTCCTTTCCCATTAAACCCGATGACCGGGTGGTGAGTATCCGGACATCATCAATCGGTTCATCGCACCCACCGCTGGTGATAAGAACAGTTCTTCCTACCAGGGGTCTCCCTCCGAGTTCCCGTTCACACGCGATGACAATGGCTGATGTGTCAGCTATTTTTGCCTTTCCTTCATCAATTCGTGGACCAACAATTGCAACTCCCCAGCCACGAAGTTTCTCCAGATTTTCCATTACCCCAATATGCCGAAACATGGCATGGTGCATCGCGGGAACCAGAACTACTGGCATCCGGCTCCCGAGAGCAGTCGTTGCAAAGGTGGTTACGGTTGTATCGTCGATACCGCAGGCAATCTTGGATATCGTATTTGCCGTGCAGGGAGCAATCAGGAGGAGTGATGCTTCCCGATCATCGCCACAGAACTGGACATGCTCAACGAGACCACTGATGCGGGTGATGGTTTCACGTCCACATGCGTACGTCAGAGCATCAGGATGGATGATCCGGCTAGCCGCTTCGCTCATCACCGGCTGTACGATGGCTCCCCGCCTTCTGAGAGCATGAGCGAGTTTAATCGTCTCTACTGCAGCAATACTCCCGGTCACGGCGAGAAGTATTATCTTTCCGGCCAGGGTCTTCATGTAATCACCACATCAGCAACAAGATGAAGAAGGTGTGGTCCGGCTTTTTTTATCTGATTCAGGTTAATTTCGGCAGTAATACCCTTCATCTGTAAAGCAGCTCTTATTTTTTCAGTCTGATCATTCAGCATGTGCACATGCAGAATGGTTCCAATTCTGATATGAGAGAGTGCAATAGGGAGAAAAGAGATCGAATCAAAATGGCCCATATGGATCCGGTCATAGACTCCCTGGATACCTTCACGACAATCCCCATTCCATGCAGTTACCAGTTCAGATAATCTGTTCAACAGAATGTTCTGCTTTAAATATTCGAATGATACGGGATTAATCTCTATCGCATGGACGATAGCCCCTGCTTTTGCCAGAGGGAGGGTAAAGTACCCGATACCAGCGAACATATCAATGGTGACCTCACCAGGCTGTACCAGTCTGGCAATCCGTGACTTCTCTTCGCGGTTCCCCTGTGAGAACATCACCTGCTCAACATCAAGCCGATATTCTATTCCTGACTCCCGATGGGTAACTTCTCCGGCACTTCCCCAGAGCAGGGATACCGTTGGCTTACGAATAACTCCTTCATGCCCGGATATATGGATAATCCCCCGGGGATGCTCACGTATTATCACCTCGTTGTACTCATTCGGCTTCGGACATTCTCCATGATATGCGATCACATCACCGAGCTTCTGATAACCCCGGCCTTTCCGACGCCTTTTTGGAAGAATGTGACTTGCAGGATATCCGTCTCTGACCGGAACATATACCCCATCATGAGAAAAGAAGGGTTTTCTTGTCTGATCAACCCAGGTTTCAGTAGTAATATGAGAAATATCCGAAAAAGATAAGAGACGGGTTCGCATTCAGTATTACACCACTAATGTCCGTTCATCATCGCGGAGGATTTTCACCGTGTCACCGACCTCAGGATGACGCCATGATACCTTGCTGATCTCTTCAGTTTTTCCGGTTTCGGGATCCATAACTCCTAAAGTACTCCCATCCTGATAGATCACCGAATACAATCTGGCTTCCCGGACGTGGGCGATATACCGCATTGGCACTGATTCAGGAATAGTCCGGGGGATTCCTGTCTTAAGGTCGAGATATGTGATAGTTTTCCCTTCGGTATGCAGAATCTCACCGTAGGTATTCCTGACCGCAACAACATCTCCTCCCCTCAGTCGGGGTAGTCTGACTGCATAGGTGATACGATAGAGTTTTTGACCGTTCTTCTCACCAATAAGGGTTGGATGGAGGGAAACTCTCCCACCAAGACGGCGGGTGATCTCACGGGAGATCTGCTCACCAATAGCCTGAGATCCAACTACGATATCAAGTCCTTCCCGTCCTTCATCAAATCGACAGATGAATGAAAGACGCTCCCCCTCATTCTGCATGGTCGTCTCGACAGACACCGCAATTCGTTGTGATTCTTCCTGTTCTTCAACAGTTGCTTTTCGTCCATTTGCCCGAATCTGGACCACACCTTCGTAATAATTTCCATGTTGGCGGTTGCACCTATCACAGGACTCATTGAGCCATACCACTTCAAGAGAGTAGTACCCTTCAAGTTGCTCATCATGCATGGTTCCCGTGATTTCAAGGTCAGCATAGGTCCGGTTTATACTCAGGTGATCGAGTTTAACCTTCACACCAGGTTTTTTTACATCCTGATGGAATAAAACTGCTCCAATCGCAGCATCTTCTTCAATATCTTCTTTCTCACGGGTTGTATCGCCCCAACCCGCTGATGTTTTAAGTGATCCGCATCCCCCGCATCGTGTGATAAATACCCTTGGCTCACAAGTAAACCATGGGACCGAGCCGACTAAACATTTCGCACAGAGTCCGCCTTCCTTTGACGGAATCCCGCATTTCGGGCAGATTGCTTCGTGTAAATCCATAATATTGTCACAAAATAATTGCATGAGGAACTCCGCCGATCTTACGGTAGGAGTCCGCTTCCAGATATCCGTGCTCTATGGCAAGGGTTATGCAGCGCTCACCAAACATATTGATATTGTTACAATCATTGAGCGCTGCAAGAACTTCTTCTTCAGTTGCTTTATGAGTGCCAAAGAAGTAGGGGCTGATCTCGATATTCAAATCTCCTTCAGTCAACATTGTACCGAGTAACTCCTGATCGCAGATCCCGACGACAGTTTTGTTATCGGCTGATCGGTGAATCCTGAGTAACATAATATATACATCGATCGCTGAGAAAGAAAAGCCTCCGCTCGGCTGATATAAAGAATAGTTCAACGAGGCAGAACCACTTACCCACAATGATCCTTTGGAATATATATGTTCCTTAATTCCTCTGTCGCAGACAGAATGAGAAACATTTCTGATAGTTAGAATCTTTGTCAAATTGACCTTTTTTTCAGGGACAGCCCCCAGAAATCAGATAACCAAAGTATTTATTTAATAAAAAAAAGATTAAAAGTATTGTGAATCTTCGTGCTGCCTTATTTATTGTCTTATTGCTGATTGGGGGAAACATCTGTGCTAGCGCTGAAAAGACGGCCATTGACTGGAACACTGATGGAACCTACCTTGCGGGACAGGGAAAATTCCAGGAAGCTCTCACCTCATATGACAAGTCTACAGATCTGGATCCATCTTATGATCAGGCATGGAATAATAAAGGCATAGCTCTCTTTTATCTCACTAAATATCAGGAATCACTTGAAGCATATGACAAAGCCCTGTCGCTTGATTCAAAATATATCAGTGCGATGTACAATAAAGGACGTACCCTGTTCGCACAGGGGAGAGATCAGGAGGCTTTAAATGAATATACCCGTGCTTTGGAGTTAAATCCGAATTCTGCGGATGCATGGTTTAATAAAGGATTGGTCCTTGAGAAGATGGGAAAAGACCAGGAAGCAAAAGATGCTTTCAATAAAACTTTTGCTGTCGATAAATGGGATGCCAAAAAGTGGTACCTGAGAGGAGTTACCTTCTATGAACATAAAAGATATCAAGAAGCTATAGATGCGTTTGACCGAACTATTGTGTTAGATCCTACTCTCTCTGAAGCATGGTACAATAAAGGGAATTCATTAAAGAATCTAAATCGTACAGAAGACGCAGAGCTGATGTTCAAAAAAGCAATCTCCCTCAACCCCGGATTATCAGATCCTCTTACCTCAAAGAATACACCGTTTCCGATTCTGGGTATGTTTGTGGGATTATGTTTACTTTGTATAATATCCAATCGACGAAATTAACTCCATTTGCACTGAAAAAAGATAAACTCTGATATCGAACAAATCACCCCGTAGTATTGACACCATGGTAATAGGGATGAATCATGAACGCGAGCGATGTTAATCAGATATGGCCTATTATCTCAATATTTGAGTTCATTTTTTCATGGCAAGTTCAATTGCAACCCGAAGATCGTTGTCATCGAAAGGTTTGAGAATAAATCCGTCCGGATTCGATTCTTTTGCCCGTTCGATTGTAATACCATCAGAATGTGAAGTCACAAATACAACTGGAATATTATATTCCTGTTTAATCATCTTAGCTGTCTCAATTCCATCGATGTCGCCTTTGATATTAATATCCATCAGGACAAGATCAGGGTTTTTGTTAGATACAAGTTCCATCGCCTCTGCATTTGTCGAGGCACGGCCACATACTCCATATCCTAAATTTTTCAACCTCCAGTCAACCACCCTTGCAATAATATCATCATCTTCAACGATGAGGATTGATTTTTCTCCCATGATATCATCTATTAATAATTGTTAGGGTCAGACGATTTATATTATTAGTCTTTTGACCATGATTTGGTCTCAAATCTGAACGTGCCCCAGGGAATTTGTATTTCGAGCCGTGCACCCACCTCAGGTATACCATTCTCCTTTATAGAAATACCAGTAATAGCAAGTATTTCATGGGTAAGAAATAATCCCATCCCGGTATTTCTTCCCACACCCCTTTCAAAGATCCGGATTTTTTGATCTGCAGGAATACCCACTCCATCATCTTCAAAAATGAGCAGCAGATTTGTCCCTGACATCTGGGTATATATCCTTATGGCAGAAATCATTTCCCCATATCTCAGGGCATTATCAACCAAGTTAAAAAATACCTTCTCAAGCAATGGGTCTGCATAGATTTCCATATTCTCGATCTCACGAATAAAGTGAATACCACTTTTTTCGAAATTCAAGAGCACCTTATCGATTACCCCGTTCACGCCCTGCCACAATGGGAGGTGAACACCTACTTCCTGGTACTCTTTGGTAAAAGCGATTTGCCGCTGGATAGTGCGAGTAAGGTCCCTGATATCATTGAGCAATATTACCACTTCTTCAGGAGATGTGGTAGCTTTCGCCATATCTACATAACCGAGTAACCCGGTGATAGTATTGAGGATATCATGCCTAGTAATATTGTTCATAAGATTCAGTTTTTTGTTGGCAAGTTCTATTGCATCTTCTGCACGTTTTCTTTCAGAATCATCCCTGAGCACCCCATAAATTCCGATGGGTTTTCCAGACTGATCAAGACGCATCGTTCCTTTTTCATCAAACCAGTACACATTTCCCCATTTATCAAATATTCTGAAATTTGAATGAAATTGAGCTCCTATTTCGAGGTCATGGGTCATATCGTTCTTGACTTTATCAATATCTTCTGGATGAATGATATCCTGAAGCGATTTCCCGATCACCTCGTCAACAAGATACCCATATTTATTGATCTGAGGTGAGACATACGTAAAAATACCATCCATATTTATCGAAAAGATAATATCACCGGTATTTTCCGTGAGTGCCCGATATTTTTCCTCGTTCTCGATAAGTGCTTCTTCTAGTTTGAGCCGTTCGGAGATGTCAATGCCGGATCCCCTAAAACCACCCAATATCCCGTCATGGATTATGGGAGAACTGAAAAGAATTGCCCGCATAAGGGTATTATCTTTTTTGATCATGGTATAGATCTCACCTGAAGATTTCTCCCCCATCGCCACTTTATGAAGATTGTTCTTCACTCGCTCAAGATCTTCAGTAATTACAAACTGGATGATATGCAGTTTTTTTGCCAGATCACTTTCAGAAATCCCAAATAATTCTAACCCGAACTTATTACTATAAGTGATGTATCCATTCATATCGAATTCAAAAATAATTTGAGGGAGCATATCTGAAAGTTCCCGAAATCTCGCCACACTGACTTCCAATTCTCTGTGGAACTTCCCCATTGTATTTAGCATCCGATTAATTTCAGTGGAAAGTCCTGAAAGTTCGTCATCACCATCAATTTCTACCTGATGCATGAAGCTCCCGGATTTACCTATAGTAAAAACCTGGGCAGCAAGAGAACTCATTCTTTTAAGTAAAAATCGGTCTAAAAGAATAACTTCTACAAATCCTAAAAACGCACAACTCAAAAATATTATAAATAGAACCTGAATGGTGGTATTCACTCCCTGACGGTAGATATCCCGTGCTTCAATAATCTGGAGAATGAGTGCATCGTCTCCGAAAATATCTTTGATAAGGGCATACCCTGCAATCTGATTCACATCTAACTGTTGAATAATACCTGATTTAGAATCTGAATAATTTTTGATATAAGGAATTAAAGTAGGGGATAATGTCATATTCGTGATTCGGGTAAATGAAAGGCTGGGTTGCGTGAGTACTGATAACCTGGATATTTCTACCCTATCGAGGTATCTTCCCATAATAACCACTCCTTGTGGTTGACCAGAGAAATCAGAATGAACAATGGGTTGCGATGCAATGATCATCGGATCTTCAGGAAGCATGAATATTCCTGCAGTAATATGGTGGGGATCAGACATATTCATAAGAGGATGATGGGGATCAAGATTTCTATTAAAAAAGTCAGGAACCGGTACCATCGTTTTATTTTGCAGGTCATACGCCCCTGAAAACATTATTTCTCCTTGAATATTGGTAAGTACAATGAGATTTAGATTTAGATTATCAAATCCCGTGCTTTGAAGATTTGACCTGACGTAATCAGCATCATTTCCATTAACAAAATTAAAGGTATCATCCCAGGGAGCCCAGTCAGAGACTATTGCCGATAAGGTCGAGTATTCATCATCGAGTTTTTTGACCGCTTGATCCAGATCTTTTAGTACGTATTGTTCTTCGAGATCACGGTAACTGGTCAGAATTATTGTGGAGAAAAAGATGCTGATAATAACTAACACAGATATGAGAAGACCGAAAAATACGAGTACCACTTTTCTCTGGAGTTTCATGGGAGTTACACAGTAAACCCCAATTTCGATTGAATGAATATAAATTGTGCGATTTCGATGTGCCGGTAAATCACTACAGGTGCATACTTTCTAAACGAATAACACAAATGATTATTCACTATCGGTTGATTCGAAAAAAATCCATTAATCGAAAGACACGTCTAAAACATCTCGCAGAACACCATATAAAAAAAATTATTGTATTAAAA
>JAZDKH010000483.1:0-10183 GCA_043803325.1 Methanobacteriota archaeon
TATCCGGACATCACAAATTTCTGCTTCTTCATCCTGAAATTTCTGCCAAACCACCACCCATTCTCACCAACATCGATAGATATCAGGGCATCTTCAGGGATGATATCTGAGAGGACCTTCATGATGTAAGGCGGCCGGATAGGGGTTGCATTCGGGTCTGCCTCTGATTCCCGCTGAGCATTCCAGGGCTCGATTACTGCCTTTACCTTTCGCGGTGCTGTTGATTTTCCCCGTTGTCTGATATTCGGGATGAGCCGGGTCAGAACTTCGCCGACATCACCATATACCGGAAGTGAACGGTTACCCCTTCCAAGTTTGAGAGGATCCCGATCTACCTGGAGCATGGGAATCCCCTCAGGAATGCGGGTCATCTTTGAGAATCCAACACCGAGAGTTACGAGAAGATCAGACTGCTCAACTAGATCCCGAGCCTGAATTGACCCTACACCCCCGAGTAGTCCAGCATATTGAGGATGATCATCGGGGAAAATCCCTTTAGCCCTGAATGTTGAGAGAATCGGGGCATCTATAGCTTTTGCGAAAGAGAGAACCAGACCAGAATACGGGCATGCCCCCCACCCGGCAAGGATTACCGGATTCTCGGCAAGATCAAGCATTGCTGCAGCCCGGACGAGAATATCATCATCCGGGGATATCTTAAGCGATGGAAAACACCCTTGTGACATCGCTAAAACCGCCTCATGTGGCTGCTTCTGAATGTCATTGGGGACTGATATCTGGGCCACCCCTGACCTGACAATGGCGTGCTGAAGAGCGAGCGTGAGGATCCTGGTGGCCATCTTCCGATCATAAATGGTATTATTATAGACGGTCACCGGTCTGAAGAAGGCATCCTGATCTATCTCCTGAAATCCTCCCGGACCTGTGTACTGCATCTCTACCTGTCCGTTCATTGACAAAACCGAGGCACGGTCCTCTTTTGCATCATATAATCCGGTTGCAAGGTTTGTAGCTCCCGGACCGGCTATTGTAACACAGACTGCTATCTTACCCGTGAGTTTATTATATGCTGATGCAGCGAGTGCGGCATTTTCCTCATGTCTGAAAAGGGTGAACCTGGCTGCCGGATTTTTCCTGATAGCGTCAATAATCCCTAGTGAACTTGTTCCCGGAACCCCAAAGAACTCAGTGATACCAAAGGTAGTGATCTGATCCACCAGTACCTCCGCAACTGTTCTCCCAGATTGAGGTTTTTCTTCAGGAACTTGGAGAAAAGCATTCTTCCCTGCCTGACAGACCGGACATTTCCAGTCATCCGGGAGAGCCTCAAACCGGGTGCCGGAAAGGGTATTTGTCTGGGGCTCTCCGTTTTTTTCAATATAGATATAGGAGCAGATCCGACATTTGTATTGTTGATATCCCATATCCAGTGAAGATACATCAGGCATATGATAGAAGGTGGATGTACCGGGAGAAAAAGAGATCTATCTATTAATTATTCTATGCTTCGCGATATCTGATCCCACACATCATTCGGAGCGACTGGAGGAGTGACCGGTTTAAAAGCGGCACAAACATCTTCAGCTGACTTCATAAACACAGTCTCCACAACATCCATCGTAAGGTTCAACTTTGTTTTAATCACTCTGACCTCATTCAGCAGATCAACTGCCTTTCCTACAGATTTTTGGTTAAACGGCTTTCGACCCTTGATATTCCCGGAGTTTGAAACGCCATTGATATCCAGGAAAATTACCTGAAGCAAGAATCCCATGGCTTCGAGATCACGGGAATCATAGGTCATAATATCTGCAAAAAACAAGGTACTATATCGGTATTGCTCAAACATGCCTTTTTCCAGATTTTCCCGAGCTTTCTGACTATTAATTTCCCAAAGAATCTCAAAAATAGTCGGATCTTTTTGGAGCGTAATTTTCAGATGTTCACTGGTAGAGGTAAGAACAAAATCTGAATTATCAGGGATGATTGATGATATTATCCTGGTCAGTTGCTGGTGCTTATTGAATTCTCCCCATTCACTCTCAAGAACCTCCATCTCCTCCTCGTTCAGGAGGACTTTTCTCCGGTCAAACGGACGCGAACGAGAGTAGATAGTGCAACTACAAAAGGGACATTTTGTTTTTCGCTGAGGAAACCGTTTCAGTTTGCCTTCACAATACGGACAGATCAGATTGGCTGTCCCGACATCGGTGTACGTTGGTTCATTCAGTACATAGATCGGACGGTCAAATGAATCGTGATGATTTTTATCAGGTGATGATGATATAGTATACTCCTCCGCGAGTGCCTATACTCATCGTCTTCCATGATTAGATACATATTCCATGACAGTTATCTGGAGAAGAAGAAGAGTATTATATCTCAATGATTTAGGGGTTTACGTTGCGCCATCGCATACCCACAGATGACAAGAAGGGTATCAGCAAAGCGTTGGTTCAGAATTTCGTCCCCGGTATCCACATACAGAACCGGAGTCTGCTGAAGTTTTGCCGGTGTCGCTACAACAATGAGCGCATCTATTCCGGTTTTTTCAAGGACCCTGCTACTGATCTGCTGATTCCCCCGACCCAGGACAAATCCCTGTGCACCTATAGGACTGATAATAATTTTTACCTTTTCATATATATCGAGAAGATCTAAAATCCCCTGTTCATTCAGGTCTGATGCTATCAGGCGTCCCTGATAGACTGCATCAACCCCAAGCAGAGTACTTGGCAGATTCATACACCGGGAGATAGCCCCAGTGGTCGATCCTGCACCAATCAGATAGAGCGTATCATTGCACATTATTCCGCGGATAAACCGGGAGATATCCGCATATGCAAAGATTTCATCCCCAAAACTCGCCTGTTTCCCTGACTGACAAAATTCAGGGATATATGGGACTTGTGCAATCCCGAAGATGCGAGTCGTAAGTACACCGGCCCGATATTGCTCTTCGTCTACATCCAATACCTCGGCAGAGGTCAGACGGGCTGACTCCAACCGGGTCAGAACTTTCGCTGCCGATTCAGGAGTAGTAGCAAATACGCCGGAATATATCTTTACCCCTGCTGGAACGCCCAGGATCGGTCTGTCCTGCCCAATGGCACCAAGCACATCCCGGGCTGTACCGTCACCTCCGCAGAAGAGGATGAGATCAACACCCTCACGAATCATTGAACGGCAGGCTTCACACGTATCTTCAGGAGTAGTCTGGGCAGAAGACGGGGTGTAGACCACCTGATACAGAGATATTCCCGCCTCCTTAAGTTCATCCTCGCCCATATTTCCGCCAGCCGTAAGAAAAAAGAGATCTTGTCGTACTACATGGGTCAGAAACCGGAGAGCACGGGAAGAGGAGACCGGAATGGCTCCTCTGGCTCGTGCTTCATCTACACAGTTATCAGTTCCTTTCAGCCCAACTGCACCGCCCATTCCAGCATACGGATTTACGACAAACCCGATACGTTTCATGGAACAGATGGAAGATGACAGAGTGACTCGGCAATAAGGTCAGCAGGGTACTCATAATCGGGGAGGATTCCGGCAAAGTAGGCTTCATAGCTGGAGAGATCAAAATGACCGTGTCCACTGTTGTTAAAGAGAATCGTCTTCTCTTCACCGGTCTTCTTGCACTCCAGTGCTTTGTCTATCGCTACCCGGATAGCATGGGCAGATTCAGGTGCAGGAATTATTCCTTCAGTCCGGGCAAAGATAACTGCTGCGTCAAAGACCTCATTTTGATGAACTGACGTTGCGGTAATGAGGTTATCCGCATGTACTTTTGAGACCAGCGGGGACATGCCATGATAACGGAGACCACCAGCATGAATCGATGGGGGAATAAAATCATGCCCAAGAGTAAACATCTTCAGAAGCGGGGTCAGTCCTGCAACATCTCCATAATCATAGGCATACAGACCTTTGGTGAGGCTTGGACAGGCGGCGGGTTCGACTGCAATAATCTCAGTGCCTTCTGCCTTCTTATCAAGAACATCCTTGATGAATGGGAACGCAATCCCGGCAAAATTTGATCCACCACCTGCTGATCCAATGATTACATCTGCGGTTGCATCCACCATCGCAAGCTGTTTTTGTGCTTCCTGGCCGATAATAGTCTGGTGAAGACAGACATGATTGAGCACGCTCCCAAGCGAATAGTTCGTGTTTGCATGAGTCGCTGCATCCTCAACTGCTTCTGATATAGCGATGCCTAGACTGCCTGGAGTGTCTGGATCTTTGGCAAGGATGGCCCGACCAGCGTTTGTATCCAGGGAGGGCGAAGGTACACATTCTGCTCCCCAGACCTGCATCATCATTTTTCGATACGGTTTCTGGTCATAACTTCCCCTGACCATATACACTTTGCATTCAATGCCATACAACTGGGTTGCAAAGGCAAGAGATGAACCCCATTGTCCAGCACCGGTCTCTGTTGCAATACGCTCTATTCCCTCTTTCATATTATAATAGGTCTGAGCGATCGCCGTGTTTGGTTTATGAGAGCCGGGAGGACTCCCGCCTTCGTATTTATAGTAGATCTTAGCCGGAGTCTGAAGGAACTTCTCAAGTCTGTGAGCACGGAAGAGGGGACTTGGCCTCCAGAGCATCAGAATATCACGAATCTCTTCAGGAATATCGATATACCGATCCTGACTCATCTCCTGCCTGATCAATTCTTTAGGAAAGATAGGTTCAAGATCTGCTGCACAGACTGGTTTCTTCGTCTGTGGGTGCATTGGTGGATCGAGCGGAGTCTTCAGATCAGCCTGAATGTTATACCATTTCTTTGGGAGTTCATTCTCGTCAAGGAGGATCTTCGTCTGCATGTACATCTATGTATATCGATGGACATATTTATACATATTTGATGAGAGTGATACATCTTCAAAACAGAACATACCCGTTATGTATACCACAATTAGGTGCCATTGAAGCCGTGTGGGCACTGATCAGAATAGAAATATTTCGACCTGAATTTCAGAATCTATAAGGATCTGATAATAGTTACTGACCACTGTATAGTGAATCATTCAAATGAATCGACCGATATGACCCTTTCGGCACGGTGATCTCAAATTTTGCACCATCTCCCTCTGTACCAGTCTCTTTGATGGTAAGACCAGTAAGGGATAGTATCTCCCTGACGAGGAACAGTCCAAGACCAGAATTTTTCCCAAATCCACGTTCAAAAATCCGCTCTTTGTCATCCCCACCTATCCCAATCCCATTATCTTCCCATACGATAATCAGATCCTCACCACTCATGGAGGAATATACCCTGATACTCGTAACCTTCTGGCCATGTCGCACCGCATTATCAAGCAGGTTAAAAAAGACCCTTTCTAACATGAGATCTGCAAATATGAGAATATCCGAAATACCAACCAAAAACTCAAATTCCTCAGGTACCTGAGAATATGGCAAAACCGAATCGATTTTCTGCCAAATTGGTGCCTGTGCTCCAAGATTTTCATAGACACGGGTAAACTCTATCTGTGACTGAATTACCCTGGTTACTGCATTCAATTTCACTAAATATTCGTTAATTGATGAGTCTTTGTATGAATCCTCTACAACCTCAAGATAGCCAAAAAGAGCCATAATATTATTTAAGATATCATGTCGGGTAATACCGGTTAGCAGAGTAAGCTGTCGGTTAGCATGACGCAGGGCATCTTCTACTTTTTGACGCTCACTAATGTCGCGTATCGCAGCAACATGAACATCTCTCCCTTGCCAGGAGAAAAAGCGTCCAGAGATTTCTACCGGGAAGACATCCCCCTGTTTCGTTTTATGATATCTAATGGGGACAATCACACTGCTTGTGAGAGTACTTGTCGTAGCTTTTCGCGTATCTTCCAGTTCTGCAGAGAGATCGATATTTCGCATATGGAGGAGTTGATCATGGGTGTATCCATACATCTCTGTTGCTGCACTGTTGGCTTCAAGTATTCCCCCGCTTTCATTATCTATAAGAAAAATAGCTTCCTGACTAAGTTCAAAAAGTTCCTGATATTTCCCCTGACTTTCCCGGAATGCATCTTCAGCCCTCCTGCGATCCGTGATGTCCCGAATTGAGAGGAGAATTGCCGTCTTTCCTTCAAAAGTGATCAGTTTCCCTATACTCTCCACTGCAATGGAATTGCCCTTTGCAGTTATCGCATGATATTCTGCAACATAGGCATCATGCCCTTGCGACACCTGCATAAAATCATGGATGACATCTTTTCGTGAATCCAAGGCAATATACTCCATCACATTCCGACCAGAAAGAATTATAGAGCAATCCACCTCAACAAGGTCAGCAGCCGATTTATTAGCAAAAATAACATTACCCTGCAGGTCGAGGATAAGAATTCCTTCTAATGAATACTCAACCAAAGACCTGAATTTCTCCTCACTTTCCCGCAAAGTCGTTTCGATCTTTTTTTCCCGGGAAATGTCAGTGATTAATCCAAAAAATCCAAAATCTCCATTTGAATCAATTACTAGCTGGGAGGATGTCCGTACCCAGATGATATTTTCATCTTTTCTGACCAATTGCCAGTCAAAAGAAACAGGGTTACCATTATGCAGATCCTCAAACCATTTCAGGAGGCTTGGTTTATATTGATCACAGACAAAATCGGTAAACGAATGATACAGGATATCAGAAAGGGAATATCCAAAAAGATGCATCCCTGCCGGACTAATATAGGTGATGAGACCATCCTTATCAAATGATACTACCCCCTCATTCAGATTTTCAACCAGCAAGCGGTACTTCATCTCATTTTCACGCAGAGCAGCCTCATTTTTCTTGCGTTGTACTGCCAGTCTTATTTTTTGGGCAATTCATTGATTTGCAGATGAATATCTCCCCCTTTCATGAGATAGATATCAGCCCCACATTCTATCGCCTCAATAACCACCTCTTCCACTCCCGGGCCGATAAAGAGGATGAATGGAATATAGGGGTCCTTACATCGAATTTCCTTGAGAAGAGCGATGCCATCCATCCCAGGCATCTGATAGTCAGAAATGATGGCCTCATACCTTTTATTTCTAAGCATGTCAAGAGCTGCAGACCCGGATTCTGCCGTTTCAACATAAAAACCCAGAGGTTTAAGAGCCGACCGGGTTATTTCGAGGAGCATAGCCTCATCATTAACGTAGAGTACAGACAACACTGGCTCTGACATAAGAACCGAAATTTGAGTTACCTATCATTTGATTAGTAACACCTTAGATATTTATACCTATCCGCTTCTTGGCATGAGTTTCTTACATTTAGTGTTTGAACCACAAATTATCATGAAGAATTATCTATGATCCATGGGTATATCCATAATCCCACAGCAGATATTCCATCACCTCCGAATGAAAATTCTCTATCCAGAAAGGATTCTGGATAAGTGAGTCATCCTGGGATCTGGATCACGCCGTCCTCTGATCACCTCACTAATTGGCTGGAATACTATCTCACGCATTAATTCACCTGCCATTACCCCGCTTCTCCCTTCTATAAGACCGAACACCGCAGATACACCCAGTTTTGCAGCAAGAACCCTATCCCGGGCAGTAGGGCTCCCTCCCCGTTGAGTATGTCCGAGAACACAAACACGTGAATCCATACCAAGCCGCTCGGAAACTACTTCAGATAGGCGAAAACTGCAACCCGGTTGATCTCCTTCGGCAACTATGACGATGGCATGATGTTTTCCCCGTGCAAACATACCTTCCAGACGTTCACAAAGGTTTTCCACCTCTTCCATGCTGTTGAGGAGAATCAGGTGTTCTGCACCGCCAGCTATCCCACTCTCCAGTGCAATAAACCCACTCGAATGACCCATCACCTCGACGAAGAATAGCCTCCCATGAGATATCGCAGTATCTCGAACCCGGTCAATTGACTCCAGAGCGATATTCACCGCGGTATCAAACCCTATGGAAAAATCAGTCCCGGGAATGTCATTATCAATCGTTCCCGGAATAGCGATGATCGGTATGCTGGTCTCTTGAGAGAAGAGATTACCCCCCCGAAACGAGCCATCACCACCGATGATGATCACACCCTGAATACCTTTTCTCCTCAGTTGGTCAGCTGCTTTTTGTCTACCCTCCGGGGTTTTAAATTCTTCACTTCGGGACGTGCCAAGAACAGTACCCCCAAGATGAATAATATTGGCAATATCCAAACGTTCCAGAAGTTTCATATCACCAGTTATAAGTCCTGCATATCCATTTTTGATACCATAGACTTCAAGCCCGCAGGACGTACCCCCCCGGTATACAGCTCGTATGCAGGCGTTCATACCTGGAGCATCACCCCCCGACGTGAGCACCCCAATCCGCTGTATCGTCTCTCCCATGATAATAACCACCTCTGTCCCTTTGCTATATAGGATTACTGATGCCGGGTCTGAAGTTCCTGTTGGCTTTAATTTTTTTGATAAGTACCAGGATACCAATTACCCAGGATTTTTATCGTTTCAACATCAGGCTGTCTTCTGACAAATGCTGATCATACACCCACTTACCTATGCTTAATATCTGCTTAGTGAGGGTTGAGTCTCATGTTTCTTCAGATTAAGACTGAACAGATACAAAGCGATAAGGATTAGAGGCATACATATATCCAGCCAGAGGACAGGACCGGCATTATTTATCGCCAAATCATGAACCGTGAGAATCAGCCAGATATGCCCAATTCCTGCACCAACCATAAAGATAGCATACGAGATAAGAGCAGCTATCCTGAATGTTCCTGCGATTTTCACTGAGAGTATTCCAAGGACCCCAATAGCGAGATTTGAAAAAGCGACCTCCTGCTGAAATGGATTCCCTAAAGGCCAACCAATACTATCAGCAACACGGTCAGCAAAGACAGTATGACCAATGAACGCCCAGATTCCACCAAGTCCGATAATTACTACAAATGCCCAATTGAGAAATATTTCAGCCATCCGGGAATGAGAGACAGCCCGTGGTTCACGAAGAATCTGTATAACTGCTCCTAAAAATGCTACACCAATAAAGAAGAGAGGGATGAGATCAGAAAAAGACATAGGAAGGAAATTATGTTGACTATTTATATAAAACTGTACCATTTACATCATCAGGAGTCAGACGGTAGAAAAATTTCCAGATCAATAATTGGAAAAATAATTAAACAAAAATGAAATGTTAATTCATCTGAGAACGATAGAAGAATACAGATTGTCCAAAAAACAAGGTAAGATAGAGTAATAACCTTAGGGATGTGATTATCTATATGGTGCTCTCCCCCAGGTTCACCATCAGTTCAACATTGATGATAGTGGTCACAATATTCTGCATATCTGTTATCATCAGTATCTCGTACGTATCATTTCTTGAAACCGAGCAAAATCTCATCACCTCATATGACAGGGAGCTCAAAGCGAGTGAGAACCTCTTTTCTAAATCATCAATATATATTCACCGTGGTCTGAAACTCTGGGACAGTACTTACAACGATCCGCTCCAACAGGATATGCAGTATTTTATATCAGCATATAATAAAAGTAAAAGTAATCCGGCCCAGATTAATCTAATAGAAGTAAGGAACCAGATAAACCCCCTCTACCGGGACAGGATAGATCTCTATCTTATCAACTCATCAGGAGTTATTGAATATACTACCAAAAAAGATGAATATTTATTGGATTTCAGGATGTGGCCCGATTTTTTTGAGAAAATAAAGCAGATGCTGAACTCAGACAAATTTATACCAGATGAAATTGTTCAGGGATTTAACCCGGGATCACCACTCATGAAGTATGTCTATCAATCAACCCCTGATCACCGATATCTCGCGCAAATAAGCCTTAATGTTCAGAATACCTCGATAAATGAGAGGGGTTTACTCTCATACGGGAGCCTTACTTCATATGTCATCAATCAAAATCCTGATTTAATCACCCTCAATGTTATCAGTTCAATGGGCAATCTGGTGATTGGTAAAAAAGACTATCTGTCTGGAAGACTCGATCCGGAGAGCAAAAATATATCTGAAACAGTCTTTAAGACTCACGAGAGAGTAATAATACCTGATCCCTATAATGAAACAGTTACTACGTACATTTTTGTTCCAAATGCGGTGGAAGATACACCTTCTGCATCATACATGAATCTGGTGGGTAAATTTGTCTTTTCAAGTCAGGATCTGGACAGGAAACTGGCAAACAACATTCTCCTCCATCTATTATTGGTAATA
>JAZDKH010000484.1:0-8348 GCA_043803325.1 Methanobacteriota archaeon
TATCTGTGGTGTTACCGTTTCTGATACTACCATTTCGGTATCATATGTCGGGATGGGTGGCGGTGGAGTGGGAGCTACTATCTGCCGGGCAACTGCTCGTGGAGTCATATCCTCTGAGTATGAGGAGTCAGGGGGGGGAAAGGTCGCAGGATCTACAATAACGCTTCCCCGGCTCTCCAGGGTTCTTATTGGGGTTGATGATACCGATACTCCAGAACAGGGAGCAACCTGGACACTTGTACATAATATTGCCCGGACCATTGCCGAGGATCCTGGAGCAGCTGGGGCATACCGTTACCTCTCTCATACCATTGTGCAACTTTTTCCCGTGGCATTCAGAACCAAGAACTGTGTGGGAGTTGTAGCAGAGTTTGCAACATCAGATCCAGAAAGTCTTGCTAATCGTTTCTGCAGATTACTCCAGAAATTTACTCTGTCAGATGAGACTGGAATGGCGGTATATATCGGTTTCTCTCCTGATGAACTCATGACATTTGGTGAGAAGGTCAAACGGGGGCAGGTTGATCCCACAGAGGCTGCTTCCCTTGCAGGTGAACGAATGAAGATAGTCCTGAATGGGAGAGGTATTACCGGAGCGGTTGCAGCAATTCCTTTCTACACGAAATATGATGAGGCACTTGAGCTCTATGGAACGTGAAATATGGCGTGATCTGAAGGCACGATTACTTGCCTCTGGAACTGCACAACTTATCGGAGAGGAGACAGAGTCATATATATCAGATTCATCTGCCGGACCTGGTGCGGGGGGGAGTGGTTCAGTCTTCTTCTCCATTGATGGTCATCGGGTACGTCTTGGACTCTCAGATAGCAGTTCGGTTACAATCAGACATATCGGAAAGGGACAGGCGGTTCTGATATTGAATGGTCAGGAGTTTGACGGAACTCTTGAACGTCCTGCCTTTCACTGCCCCAGACAGGCCTTTATTACTATCTCTGCCTCCTGTATTTTTTCATGCCGCTATTGCAATGTCCCGACCTTACATGGATTGCGGAAGTCTCCGGAGGATATTGAAGCGATGGTAGAGTCCGTGTATGGCGATATTGAAGCAATCTCTCTCACATCGGGAGTGCTCATAAGCATTGAAGAAGAAGAGGCATATACGGTTGGAATTGTCTCGCGACTGGCCAGATTCGGGCTTCCTATCGGGGTCTCAATATACCCGACCATGCATTCCCCTGACCTTCTCAAAAAGGCAGGAGCAGTTGAGGTCAAGTTCAATATTGAAGCAGCAACACCTGCTCTTTTTGCTGATATGTGCCCTGGCCTTCCCTTTGGCTCAATCAGGGAGATTCTTCGGGAATCAGTGATTATCTATGGGAGAGGACATGTCTTTTCAAATGTCATTCTCGGTCTTGGAGAGACTGATAAAGAGATGCAGACATGCCTTGATGACCTCTGCAGAGATGGTATCATCCCGGTAGTCAGACCACTGAACCCTGTTGCAGGACTGAAAGATTTCAAACGTCCTGATGCAGATAGAATATCTCGTACCTTCAAATATCTCGAAGAAAGGATTTTCACATATGGACTTAATCCAACATTGGCTCTAACCATGTGTCCGGCCTGTATGGGATGTGATATGATTCCGGGAAGGGAGTGATGACAGATAATCGGACTGGAGAGCAAGTGCTTGCAGAATCAATAAAGGCCTGTGCTGACAGGGTCTACGCAGTTCCCGGATATCCAATATCAGGTCTGACTGCAACTATTGGTGCAACTCTCGTCATAAATGAGAAAGTTGCTCTTGAGTATGCAATCGGAGAGTCTCTGGAAGGGAGACGATCATGCGTGATAGTGAAGCATGTCGGCATGAACGCCCTTGTTGATCCCCTTGTGCATGCCACGTTTCAAGGGCTTATCGGGGGGGTGGTCATCATATGCGGGGATGATGAGACCGCAAAAAACACCATGACAGTCCAGGATTCACGAACATTCGGACCGGTAGCTGCAGTTCCTGTTCTCGAAGGAATCTCCTCTTCTCAGGTGATGTCTGCATTTCAGGCATCAGAGCGATACTCACGTGTTGCCCTCCTCCGGGTTACCTCAAAATCACTGAGCAATACATATCAGGTTGATGGTGATACCGAGGCTCGTCAAAACTGCTCACCAATGAGACAAGGTTCTTTAGCAGATTCTGATCTGACAATGTACGGTCGGGCGGTTCGTGTTAAAGGGGAAGCTTATCTGATGAATGCATCAGGATTAGTCCCACTTCCCATCCCTCCATTCACTCTGTCAACTGCCCCGGTCAGGAGAAAAGAACGTGGATATGCTCTCGCCCTCTGCGCAGGGTGTCCATTCAGAGGGATGTTTCAACTGATGCATGAAAAAGGGCTTTCTGCTATCTGTGACACCGGGTGCAGTCTGATTGCGATGAACCCCCCTTATTCCTTCGGCTTAGCCAGTTATGGGATGGGTTCTGCAATAGCCGTCGGCGTAAGATCAACACAGGTTGCACTCCTGGGGGATTATGCACTGCTTCATTCCGGAATTCAGGCATTGATAGAGGCTTATGAGTATAATTTCCCCCTCCTTTGTATTGTTATGGTGAATGGATGCATGGGTATGACGGGTGGTCAGCCGACACCGGATCCGACCCCATATATCAGTTTTGCTCATCCGATCAGGTGTGATGCAGCAGACCTTGCCTCTCTTGACCAGTTGCTCACTATTCCTGACCGGCCGGTCACGATTCTTGTCTATGGCCGGTGCCCTGAGGTGATTAATCATGAAACCGTGGCATGTTGAGATTTGCGATGTAACCCTCCGTGACGGAGAACAGACCCCGGGTGTCTCATTCACCCAGGAAGAGAAACAGGATATAGCCATGAGGCTTGATGCGGTTGGACTTGAGGTTATTGAAGCCGGCTTTCCAATTGTCTCAGTTCACGAGAAGGAGATTGTCAGATCAATCTCCCGTCTGGGCCTCAATGCGAAGATTTGCGGACTCTCACGGGCCTGCAAAGAGGATATTGATGCTGCATTAGACGCAGAGGTAGATATGATCGGCCTCTTCATCGGAACATCAGATCTTCATATCAGATGTAAGCACAAGAAGCCTCGCGAAGAAGTCCTTGCGAATGCCCTGAACCAGTGTGACTATGCCATCGATCACGGACTTATTGTCAGATTCGGTGCAGAAGATGCTTCCCGTACAGAACTATCAGTCCTTCTGGACATCTACTGTCAGGCAGCTGAACATAAAGCGAGTTATGTCACCTATGCAGACACCACTGGTTGTCTCACTCCGCTTGAGACTGCTTCTATTATGCAGGAACTTGTGCCAAAGACACCAGTGCCCATCGCGATGCATGCTCATAATGACCTTGGATGCGCTACCGCGAACACGATCATCGCGGCAGAACTCGGGGCATTTCAACTCCACACCACGGTGAACGGCCTTGGAGAACGGGCAGGAAATGCACGGCTTGAGGAGGTGCTTGCCGCACTGGTTTTAAAAGGAGGAGTTACCCGGTATGATCTGGCTGAGATCCCCGAACTCTCAGCACATGTTCAGAAATATACCGGAATCCGGATGCCTGCAACGAAAGCAATCGTGGGGTCAAATGCTTTTGCTCATGAGAGTGGAATCCACATTGCCGCAATACTTGAAGACCCGGCAACATATGAGTTTGTTCCACCAGAATTGTTCGGCCTTGAAAGGCAGTTCATCCTGGGCAAGCACACGGGAAAACGGGCACTGGTGCATATTCTCTCCTCATTCGGATATCATCTCCCGGATGAGCAGGTTTTGAAGGTTCTTGAGGCTATAAAAGAGCGAAGTGAAGGGAAGTACAGTATAACCCAGCAGGTTCTGCAAGATATCATCCGGGACGTTACTGGAGAGGAGATTATCAATGGGAACACTATCAGAGACAATTCTCGGTGCACCGGCCGGCAGGTATAGCGACCGGCTGGTTGACAAGGCGTTCTGTCACGACGGAACCGGCATTCAGGCGAAGATGATCTATGATGAGATGGGAGCTCCGGGTGTTGCTCACCCTGATGCCTGTTTTGTCATCTATGATCATATCACCCCGGCAAATACCGGGCAGACTGCAGATCTCCACCGGGAGCTCCGAGAGTTTGCTCTCCGATCAGGGATGCATTTCTCTGAAGTCGGGGGAGGTATCTGTCATCAGTATATGGCTGAGGGACTGGTACTGCCTGGTGAAGTGGTCATCGGGGCAGACTCTCATTCCTGTACCCTTGGTGCGTTCGGGGCATTTGCCACCGGAGTCGGGGCAAGTGATATGGCAGGTATCTGGGTTTGTGGTGAAACCTGGCTCCGTGTTCCTGATACCACCGCAATCCATCTCTCCGGAAGCATCACCCCAGGAGTTGAGTACAAGGATGCAGCCCTTGCCTATGTCGCTGCTCTTGGGATGGATGGCGCAACGTACCAGGCACTTGAATTCATCGGCCCGGCTGTCTCTGATATCCCGATAGAAGGCAGGCTTACTCTTAGTAATATGGCAGTTGAGGCAGGAGGCAAGGCAGGCCTCTGGTATGCTGACCAGGTAACGAAAGAGTATCTTGCCAGGTATGGTCATGTGGTCAGGAATCAGATCCCTGATAGTTCAGCCAGGTATGCATCAGAAATGAATATCGATCTCTCTGATATCGAACCACAACTGGCAATTCCGCACCGGGTTGATACGGTACGGTCGGTATCAGATCTTGTGGGGACATCAGTGGATCAGGTCTTTATCGGAACCTGCACGAACGGCAGGTACGAGGATCTTGAGCGGGTTGCAGGAATATTGAAAGGGAAGCAGGTATCTGTCAGAACCATAGTAGTTCCTGCTTCGAGGCGTGATTATCTTCGAGCTACTAATACTGGTGTGCTGGCAACGTTGATCAGTGCAGGCTGCATCATCTGCCCGCCCGGATGTGGTCCGTGTCTTGGTGCCCATATGGGTGTCCTTGCTGAAGGAGAGGTTGGACTCTCTACCGCGAACCGGAACTTTAAGAACCGGATGGGGGTTGGGGCATCGTATTATCTCTCATCACCATCTACCGCTGCAGCAACTGCAATTACCGGACATATCACTGATCCCAGGGAGAACATATGACCATCCTTGCCGGGAATGGTCCTGCAGTCTGCATCGGAGCAGATATCGATACTGACCTCGTAATTGCAGGTCGATATCTTCGTACGAAAGATCGAAGTGTCTGGGCAGAACATGCATTCGAAGATCTAGATCCAGAGATCGCATCCAGGCTCAGGGGATCTGTTCTCGTTGCCGGGAAAAATATGGGGTGCGGTTCATCCCGTGAACAGGCGGCTATGGCACTTCGGGAAGCGGGTGTGCTTGCGGTCATCGCCCCGTCTTTTGCCAGGATATTTTTCCGTAACTGCATTAATGTCGGTCTTCCGGTCCTTGAATGTGAAGGGCTTGTCTGTATTGATGGTGAAGGAGTCACGTATGACTGCACCACGGGAATGATCCAAGTGAAAGGGGAAGAGTATACGAGTAGATCCCTTTCACCACGCATGCAGGAGATTCTGACTGCCGGAGGGCTTGTTGAGTACTGGAAAGGGAGGCTGCATCGATGATTTTTCCTCCCCACTGTAAATGTGTCGGGTATGCCGGTAATAAGCCGGTCGGTGATCAGGTGTACTTCCTCTCTGAGTATCTGATTCATGAGGTTTCTGACGGGTATGAGATCCTGGAAGTCAAAGCAGGTGAAGGGACCGGAATGATGCGCCCGGTTGAATCAATCAGGTTGATTGCCGATTTTTGTGATGTCTGGGAGTACCCGGAGCGGGTAATTCTCCATAATCGAGGGGATCTGATCCGAAAGGCTGCTGAAGGAGGAAAACGATGCACTATCTTCACCGGTATCGATGAGCATAAGACCTTTATCTGTGATCCTGATCCTACCCAGCTTCGCACCATTCATGTATATGATGTGATCCCGCCACGACCTCATCTTGCAGAGACGCTTCGTTCCCTGGATCTAACCGGTATATTTGGGGAACTGGAGATCCAATTTTCATATCATATCAGAGATATCAGAGAGATTGGAGCAGATATTTATCCCTGCCGGGCCGGAGGATTTGCTAAAACTATTGACTCTGACCGACCCTCTGGCGGCGAACAGGTTGCAGGGTGTATGACTGGACGGCAGGTGCTAAAAGAGTGTTATGGCGAGGAGTTTCCGATCATTGATATCTGTCCGGCTAACGCAGTCACAGAGGAGCCGTTTATCGCCCGCTGCTGTCGTGCTGAACGTTCCGGGATCCAGATTATCAATGGCCAGAATGGTATCGTTGTTCACTGGGGATCATCACCAAAACAGATCGTTGATGCGGTGTACGAGCTGGTATCCACTTTGGAGAATATATGAAAGTCGTTATTGCACCGGGAGATGGCATTGGACCTGAAGTGATCGCTCCGGCAGTGGAAGTCCTGAGGGTTTTTCATCCAGACTGGGAGTATATACCCGTTCACCTTGGGTATGAATGCTGGAAACGAACTGGAGATGCTCTGTCACAAACCACCCGGACCGCTCTTCGGAATGCGGATCTTATCCTCTTTGGGGCGATAACAACCCCTCCGGATCCTGAGTATCATAGTGTGGTTCTGACTATCAGGAAAGAACTTGATCTCTACGCAAATTTACGGCCGGTCTTTGGCTCGGGATTTGATATTCTCATCGTGCGGGAGAATACCGAAGGATTGTACTCAGGAATAGAGTGGCAGGAGAAGGATCGTGCCTGCACTATCCGGGTTGTATCCGAAGCTGGTTCACGCAGAATAGCAAAATTCGCAAGTTCCTGCGCCCGCCGGAGGAGAAGGCATCTGACGATTGGGAATAAAGCAAATATTCTGAAGTCAGATGTCTATTTCTTGCAGATATGCATGGAAGAGGCTGAGAAAACAGGGATATCGGTTGATAGGAAGTATATTGATGCCCTGGTTCTTGATGTGCTTCAACATCCTGACCGGTATGATGTTATCGTCACGACCAATATCTTCGGCGATATTCTTTCTGATGCCGCTGCATTTTTAGAGGGTGGGCTTGGTATGCTGCCGAGTGCAAATATCGGAACCAACCATGCTCTTTTCGAGCCGGTTCATGGGAGTGCCCCTGATATCGCTGGCAGGGGAATTGCAAACCCGATTGCAGCAATTCGCTGTATTTCGCTCCTATTCAAATATGTGCAGGAGCGTGATCATGCAAAGATGGTAGAAGCGGCGATTCAGAATATCTTGAACCGTGGAGTGAAAACGCCTGATATCGGAGGAAAGGCAGGGACAAAGGAGGTTGGGGATGCCGTAGTCAAGGAACTTCAGCGGATGAGAGATATGCCAGGGGAGGATGTATGAAAAATATTACCTTGGATTTTCGGGTTCAATAACCCGGTATACCCCTTCAGGGACGATAATCTCAAATACTGCCCCGGTTCCAGGACTTCCGGTTTCCCGAATAGTAATCCCCGTGATCGCGAAAATTTCACTGGAGAGAAATAATCCAAATCCCGTATTTTTTCCATAACCACTCTTAAAAATATATGATTTATCTTCATTTGAGATCCCAACCCCATTATCCTCAACCGTTAAGATGAGGGATGTTTCAGAGATAGTATCTGACACAGAGATCAAACTGACGGTTTCTCCGTGCTGCCTGGCGTTTTCAAACAGATTATAAAAGACTTTGACAAGAAGCGGATCAGCATATATTTCAAGGGGTGAGGAGGTTACTTTAAAGGTAATTGTGCTACTACCCATCTCCTGGATCGCAGAATGTATAACATCTGATATTTTCTGCCATGCAGGATCATTGATTCCAAGTCCCTGATACTCACGCGTGAATGCTATCTGTCGTTTGATGACTTCTACGGTTTTAGTAGCTTTGTCGAGAAGTTCGATTCCTTCCGGGTCTTCAACAAATTCTATGATAAGATAGAGAGAAGCAGAGAGGATGGTTATCTTATTCATAATATCGTGTCTGGTGACACTTGAGAGAAGATTTAATTTTTTGAGTGCCAGTTTCAGTGCAGATTCAACCTGTTTACGCTGCGTTATATCCTCAAGTGTCTCAACTGCTCCAATGATGAACCCCCTGGTGTCCCGGATTGGTGCAGCGGCATAATACATCCATCTCCCTGAAGGGCCCAAATCAGGCATAAATTCGGTCCCCTCGAACGCTCCATCAAGATGTATCACCTTTTGTAAATTTTCATCAAACCACAGGGGGAGACTTGAAATTGCCTCATCCACTAGCAGATCAGCAAGAAGCGGACGTTTTTCCTGATAAAACGGTTTCCAGTGATCGTGGTCCCGATGATATCATAATCTGGCGTCCCGGTAAATTT